>CAZCFC010000009.1:0-25153 GCA_964497815.1 uncultured Cypionkella sp. | reverse complement strand
ATGAGCAGATCATCGACGCGCTGAACGGCAACTACCGTTCGAACTTCCTGCTGCATTATAACTTCCCGCCCTATTCGGTTGGCGAAGTTGGCCGCGTGGGCTCTCCCGGTCGTCGTGAAATTGGCCACGGCAAACTGGCTTGGCGCGCACTGCAAGCCGTGCTGCCGGCTGCGACCGATTTCCCCTACACCATCCGTGTGGTGTCCGAGATCACCGAATCGAACGGCTCGTCCTCAATGGCTTCGGTCTGCGGTGGTTCGCTGTCGATGATGGATGCGGGCGTGCCGCTGAAATCGCCGGTGGCCGGTGTGGCTATGGGTCTGATTCTGGAAGATGATGGCCGCTTTGCCGTGTTGACCGACATTCTGGGTGATGAAGATCACCTTGGCGACATGGACTTCAAGGTTGCAGGCACCGCCAACGGCATCACCACGATGCAGATGGACATCAAGGTGGCTGGCATCACGCCGGAAATCATGGCGCAGGCTTTGGCTCAGGCCAAGGACGGTCGTCTGCACATTCTGGGTGAGATGAACAAGGCGCTGTCGGCTCCGCAAGGCTTCTCGGAATACGCTCCGAAAATCGAAACCCTGCAGATCCCGACCGACAAGATCCGTGAAGTCATCGGTTCTGGTGGCAAAGTGATCCGTGAAATCGTTGAACTGTCCGGTGCAAAAGTGGACATCAACGACGACGGTATCATCAAGATCGCCTCGTCGGATGCGGCGTCGATCAAGAAGGCCTATGACATGATCTGGTCGATCGTGGCAGAGCCGGAAGAAGGTCAGGTTTACACCGGCAAAGTGGTGAAACTGGTCGACTTCGGCGCGTTTGTGAACTTCTTCGGCAAGCGTGACGGTCTGGTTCACGTCAGCCAGATCGCCAACAAGCGCCTGAATCACCCGAACGAAATCCTGAAAGAGGGCCAAGAAGTGAAGGTCAAGCTGTTGGGCTTTGACGATCGCGGCAAGGTCCGTTTGGGCATGAAGATGGTTGATCAGGAAACTGGTCTGGAAATCGCTGAAGTGAAAACCGAAGAGGCGTAAGCCTTTGCACGGTTAAAGAAACGGCCCCGGTGGAAACGCCGGGGCTTTTTTGTGCCTGATATTCGACCATTTTCCGGTATGAGTGAATTTTCTGCAGATATATTGCCGCATAGTAAAATAATCCACCAATTTACATGCCTGTGGTCGCGATCTTTCCCAAAATTTCTCTTTCGAAATCCCCTATCCTGCACGCAGCTTTGCAGGAGAGAACCATGCGTATCGTTATCCTTGGTGCGGGTGTCATTGGCGTCACCTCGGCGTGGTATCTGGCCCGTGCGGGTCATGAGGTTACGGTCATTGATCGGCAACCCGGCCCGGCCCTGGAAACCAGCTTTGCCAACGCGGGCGAAATTAGCCCCGGCTATGCCAGCCCCTGGGCCGCGCCGGGCATTCCGATGAAGGCGATGAAATGGCTTTTCATGCGCCATGCCCCACTGATCATCCAGCCCCGCCCCGATCTGGCCAAAATTGAATGGGTGGCGCGGATGTTGGGCAATTGCACGTCCAAGGCCTATGGCATCAACAAAAGCCGGATGGTGCGTCTGGCGGAATACTCACGCGATTGCCTTATCACGCTGCGCGCGGAAACCGGTATCAGCTATGACGAACGCACCCAAGGCACGCTGCAATTGTTTCGCACCCAAAAGCAGGTTGATGCGGCCTATAAGGATATCAAGGTGTTGAAGGCCGATGGCGTCCCGTTTGAGGTGCTGGATGTGCAAGGCTGTATCGCCGCCGAGCCAGGATTGGCCCCGAACCGCGACAAGATCGCGGGTGGTCTGCGCCTGCCGGGGGACGAAACCGGTGATTGCTTCAAGTTCACCAACAGCTTGGCCGATATGGCACGGGCGGCTGGTGTGGTGTTCCGCTATGGCGTGTCGATCCATGGGCTGGAGCGGGACGGCGACCGCATCGCTGCCGTGGCAACCTCGGAGGGGCGGGTAGGGGCCGATGCTTTTGTATTGGCGATGGGCAGCTACTCTCCGGCGATCGCCCGGCCCTTCGGCATGCGCCTGCCGGTCTATCCGGTGAAGGGCTATTCTATCACCGTCCCGATCATGGCCGCCGACCGTGCCCCGGTTTCAACGGTGATGGACGAAACCCACAAGATTGCCATCACCCGTCTGGGAGACCGCATCCGTGTGGGCGGAATGGCTGAAATTTCCGGCTTTAACAACGATCTGCACCCCAAGCGCCGCGCCACTTTGGTGCACTCGGTAGAGGATCTGTTTGGCGGTGCCGGCGATCAGTCCCGCGCCACGTTCTGGAGCGGTCTGCGCCCGATGACCCCTGACGGTACGCCGATTGTCGGAAGGTCAACGGTGCCGAATCTGTATCTCAACACCGGTCACGGCACGTTGGGCTGGACGATGGCTGCGGGCTCCGGACGTGTGCTGGCCGACATGATTTCCGGTCACGCGCCCCAGATTGACACCTCTGATCTGGGCTATGGCCGGTATCAGTGACGCACCGAATGCGGAGCCATAAGGCCCCGCACTCTGATGGTTTCAGCGGTTTAGACCGGACGCTTGGCAAAGCGCAGATAGGGCAGTTTGATGTCCAACTCGCCAAAACGGGCCGTGGCATCTTCGGTTGAAACCGAAAGCGCCACGATCACATCCTGGCCCGGAACCCAATTCGCCGGGGTGGCGAAGGGGACGCCGTCGGTGGCCTGCACAGCGTCCAAAGCCCGCAGGATTTCCGCAAAATTGCGGCCCACAGACATTGGATAGGTCATGGTCAGACGTACCTTCTTGTCCGGCCCGATGATGTAGACCGTCCGAACGGTGGCAGTATTGGCCGGGGTGCGGCCCTCTTGTGGCAGGTAATATTCTGCGGGCAGCATGTCATAGGCCTTGGCGACCGTCAGGCTGGTGTCGTCGATGATCGGGAAATCGGCAGGCGAACCCGAGAACGCCTCAATGTCCCGCTTCCACTTGCCATGATCGGCAACCGAATCCACCGACACGCCTATCACCTTGGTCTTCCGTTTGGCCCATTCGCCCGCCAATTGCGCCACGGCGCCGAATTCGGTTGTGCAAACCGGAGTAAAATCACGCGGGTGGCTGAAGATGATGGCATAGCTGTCGCCCAGCCAGTCATGGAACCGGATGGTGCCAGCGGTGCTTTCGGCGGTGAAATCGGGCGCAACGTCATTGATGCGGATAGACATGGGAATCTCCGTCCTTTGGATGGGATTTATCTAAGCTGGATCGGAAAGAAATTCACCCCCCTTGCCCCTGTGGTCCGAAAAACAGGAGATTGATCTTTCCTTGGTGCGCTGGCTGCGAAAATGTTCTAAGTTTTGGTCTGATTCTGCGGGATTTCACGGGGCACACCGCGCCCCTGCCCACCCCACCACCGGGCGGCTGCACGGTCTTCGATCTCGGCGGCCTCGATCTGTGCGATCTTGCGCATCACCCGGCGATGGTTATCGGCGGCCGCGGTGGTGACATTCGGCCCGCGCGCCAGTTTTTCGGCAACGTCTGCATCCGATCGGGTGTAGTAGTGGTTCAACTGTATATGGTCGGCCGCATAAAACCCCGCAGCATTGCGGCCTTTCAGGCTGGCAATCTTTCCCGCATCGTTGCTGCTGTTTGTGGTGCCATCCACTTCCATCCAATGCACTTTGCAGGCAGTGACCGTGCAAGGATCTGCAATGACCTTGAACTTCAATAGCGCCGGGTCCATGGGATTTGGGTTGCGCCGCAGGTAGTTCGCCACAACGCCGCCGTCGGGCGGCACGCGATGTCCCGACCGGCCAAACATATGCCACGGCAGGCTGATCATCTTTTGCCCCGACAATAAGGCAAGCGCGGCATTCAGATCGGCGGCCTGTTTCGGGACCAGAAATTCGTCCACGTCGATCCATGTCATCCAGCGATACCGGGCCCCAAAGTTGCGCGTGGCATGGGCATAGGCCAGCACTTGATTGTGAATTTCGGCCTTCCATCGGGCGAAGTAAAACTTCTGATCCCATGGAATGATGGTCAAGGCAGCGGGTGGCAGCGCCGCTGCCAACTCGGCCCGCGTTTGGTCGGTTGAGCCGTTGTCGTAAATGTAGAAATGGCGGACTCCGGCGCGGAAATGGAACTCTGCCCATTCACGCACATAGCGCCCTTCATTTTTCACGATCGCCACAATCGCCAGCCCACTCCGGTCTGGGTGCGGCTTGGGGGAGTCAATTGCCACCCGTGTGATATTGATGGCCTTTCTCAAAAGGTTGAACACGGCCTTCATCTCCAGTTTTCCTGATCCGTACTTATGCACACCCCTCCGCTTTTCGCCAACCGCCTTCGCAACCTGAATTTGATCAAATCACCCAGCGCCCCCTTGCGCCAAACCCGAAGCAATGCCACCCTTGCGGCAACCATGGAGGCCCGCATGCTGTTCAAACGTGATTTCTACATCAATGGCCGCTGGACGGCCCCGATTTCCCCACGCGACTGCGAGGTGATTGATCCCTCCACCGAAGAGCCCTGCGCCATTATCTCGCTGGGGTCCGAGGCTGATACGAATGCGGCCGTCGCTGCGGCCAAAGCCGCCTTCCCGGCCTGGGCCGCCACCCCGCCGGCCCTGCGCCGCGATGTGGTGGTCAGGATCCTGCAGCAATATGAACTGCGGCTGGAAGAGTTGGCCCAAGCCATTGCCATGGAAATGGGCGCTCCGATAGAAATGGCGCGCGACAGTCAGGCGCCCTGTCTGCCGTGGCATGCGACCAACTTCCTCACGGCTTTTGATGCCATCGAATGGGTGCGCCCGCTGGGTCCGCATGCCCCGAATGACCGCATCGCACTGGAGCCGATCGGGGTGGTTGGCCTGATTACGCCATGGAACTGGCCGATGAACCAGATCGCGCTGAAGGCTATTCCGGCCATTCTGGCGGGCTGTACCTGCGTGCTGAAACCCTCGGAAGAATCGCCGTTGGACGCAATGCTGTTTGCCGAATTCTGCCATGATGCCGGCTTGCCGCCCGGCGTGTTCAACCTTGTAAACGGCGATGGGATGGGTGTCGGCGCAGTTCTTTCGGCGCACCCCGATGTCGAAATGATTTCCTTCACTGGGTCTACCCGTGCAGGTCGGGCGATTTCAAAAGCGGCGGCAGAGACGTTGAAGCGTGTCACCCTGGAACTTGGAGGCAAAGGGGCCAACCTGATCTTTGCCGATGCCGACGACCGTGCTGTCGAGCGCGGGGTGCGGCATATGATGAACAACTCAGGCCAATCCTGCAACGCACCGTCGCGCATGCTGGTAGAGCGTCCTGTCTACGACCGCGCGGTGGAAATCGCGGCAGAGGTAGCAAACTCGATCAGGGTCGGTTCGGCCCATGAACCCGGACGCCACATTGGCCCAGTGGTCAACAAGCGCCAATGGGATCAAATCCAGGGCTACATTCAGAAAGGCATCGACGAAGGCGCGCGCCTTGTCGCCGGCGGGCCGGGACTTCCCGATGGATTTAACCGCGGCTTCTATGTCAAGCCCACTGTGTTTGCAGACGTTCGTCCCGGTATGACAATTGAAAAAGAAGAGATTTTTGGCCCTGTGCTGTCGATCATTCCTTTCGATACTGAAGAAGAGGCAGTGCGTATCGCCAACGATACGCCCTACGGCTTAACAAATTATGTACAAAGTCAGGACGGCGTGCGACGCAATCGGCTTGCCCGGAAGTTGCGGTCCGGCATGGTTGAGATGAACGGGAAATCGCGAGGAGCAGGTGCCCCGTTCGGCGGCGTCAAGGCCTCGGGCCGCGCGCGTGAGGGCGGTCACTGGGGGCTGGAAGAGTTCCTTGAGGTCAAGGCCATCTCGGGTTGGGATTCTGAGGCGTGACATAGGGCCCCGGGAAATCGGGGCCTTTTTTTGGCGGATTCCAATCGCAAAGCGTCGCCTCCGACGCTCACCCTGTGGCCCGTCGTCGCCATAGGCTGTAAAAAACGCGAGGTCTGCCATGTCTGCTCATCGCCACCTGCTGCAGCCGCTGCAACTGCGCGGCCAAACCTTGCGCAACCGGATCGTGTTCGGCGCGCACACCAACAATATGTCAGACCAAGGCATCCCCGGGCCAAGGATGGAACACTACCTGCTGGAACGGGCACTGGGTGGTGCGGCGATGATTGTGGCCGAGCCGGTGCCCGTGCACCGCACCGGGGTGCTGACACGGGGGAACCTGCTGCACGCCTCAGATGAAATAATTCCGCACTTTCAACGCATTACGTCCCGCGTTCGCGAGGCAGGGTCGGTGATTGTGCAGCAGCTTTACCACATTGGTGCGCATGGCGATTCCGACTTGTCCTTCGCGCCGCATTGGTCGCCTTCGGGCGGGCCCAGCTATCACGACTCGGACGGCTCGCACAAAATGACCGAGGCCGAAATACAAGAGCTTCTGCAGGCGCATCTGGCCGCTGCCATCCGTGCGAAACAAGCTGGTTTTCAAGGAGTGGAGGTTTGGGCCGCCTACCATTCCCTGCTGGATCAGTTCTGGACACCATGGTCAAACACCCGTGATGACAGATGGGGCGGCAGCCTTGAAAATCGGACACGCTTTTCCCGCACTCTGATCGAAAACATCCGCCGTGCCTGTGGCGATGAGTTTATCATTGGCCTCGCCATCAGCTATTCGCCCGGCTATTCGGTCACTTTGTCAGCTGAAAACCTGTGCGAAATCATAGCCTTACACGACGCAACGGGGCACGTGGACTATGTGACCTGCGGCTTTGGCAGTTATCTGGAGTTTGAGGGAATCATTCCCCCTTTCACCCATGCCGAAAAACTGTCCACGCCTTTGACGGCGCAACTCAAAGCGATCGCGAAACACGCTGTCATCACTTCTGAAGCCGGAGTGCGAACGCCTGAGAATGCCGAAACCATTCTGTCCAGCGGAGAGGCCGATCTTGTCTCCATCGTGCGCGGGCAGATCGCCGATCCGCATCTGGCACGCAAAACCGCAGAAGGCCGCGCCGAGGACATTCGCGGATGCATTTCCTGCAACCAGATGTGCTGGGGCCGCCGCAGCCGGGACTATTGGATCTCATGCCTGGTCAACCCTTCGGTGGGCCGGGAATGGGAGTGGGGCGGCGATCAGTTCACGCGGGTCGCCGTTCCAAAGACGGTCCTGGTTGTTGGGGCCGGTCCTGCAGGGCTTGAGGCAGCGCGCGTGGCGGCCGAGCGTGGACATAGCGTTGAAATCATTGAGGCTTTGCCCGTGATCGGTGGTCAGTTCCGCCTTGCAGGTATGCAGCCCAGACGGGCGCAGATTCTGGATCTGATGAACTGGTATGAACGCCAGTTTACCAAACTGGGCGTCAGGCTGCGGCTGAATTGCTTTCTTGATTCTGACGAAATCGACGCATATCCGGCCGATGTGGTGATCCTTGCCACCGGGTCTTTGCCTGATGAAAGTGCTTTTCAACGGTGGCTTCCGCATGAACCCCATCTGCCCGGCCACGAAATTCCGGGCGTCTGGTCGCCTGAAGCCGTGATGCGGCGCGAGGCGCGTTTGGGCGATTCAGTGGTGGTCTATGACGAGGGTGGCAATTGGCGCGGGGTTGGCACGGCCTGGGCGTTGGCCGAGCAGGGCAAGAAGGTGACAATCGTCACCCCTGATGCTTTTGTCGGCAAAGAAATTGCCCGCACGGCGGCGGATGGGGCGGCGCGCAAAAGGATGGCAGTTTTAGGAGTGACGTTCCTGACCGAACATTGTTTGACGCGCTGGCATGGCAATGGGGTTACGGTCCGGAACCTTCTGACGGGTGCCGAGGAAACGCTGGCGGCCTCGGGTCTTGTGATGGCCACGACCAACCGCAGTTTTGATCCTTGGCCCGAAACCTTTGCTAGCAAGGTGACACATCGAATTGGCGATTGCACTGCGCCCCGGCTGGCGGCCTATGCCTTTCATGAAGGTCGCAAACTGGCGTTGCTGCTTTAGGCGTGTTCAAAGCTGTCGGCCCTTGAACTGACCCACGCCGGACCAAAGCGGGGCGAAGATTTCGGATCGCTTAGCAATTGGCCCGGCAAAAGCAGCTCATATTGTTCTGCAAATGAGATCACTTTGTCTGATGAGGCGCGGCGCAGGAAGTGGTGGGGCCGCAGCCCGGCAGGATGCGCCAGTCCTGCCGCCGAGACCAGTTCTGTCAGGGCCAGCAAGGTGTTGCGATGGAAATTCGCGACCCGTTCCGCCTTGTCCGGCACGACAAGCGCCCGCTGCCGCATCGGGTCTTGGGATGTCACCCCGGTTGGACACTGTCCCGTATGGCAGGACTGGGCCTGAATGCAGCCAACCGCAAACATGAAACCCCGCGCGGCGTTGCACCAATCTGCCCCCAGCGCCATCACCCTGGCCATATCGAAAGCCGACGTGATCTTGCCCGAGGCGCCGATCTTGATCCTGTCACGCAGCCCTACGCCGACCAAAGCATTGTGAACAAAACTTAATCCGTCGCGCAGTGGCATGCCCACATGATCCATGAATTCAAGCGGTGCCGCTCCGGTGCCACCTTCCTTGCCATCGACCACGATGAAATCAGGGGTGATGCCCGTCTCAAGCATCGCTTTGCATATCGCCATGAATTCCCAAGGATGGCCGATGCACAGTTTGAACCCCGCAGGTTTGCCACCCGACAGTTCGCGCATTCCGGCCACGAATTCCAGCAATCCGATGGGTGTTGAAAAGGCCGAATGACTGGCGGGTGACACGCAATCCTGTCCCATCGGCACACCGCGAATCTTCGATATTTCTGCCGTCACTTTCGCTGCCGGCAGCACGCCGCCATGGCCCGGCTTTGCCCCCTGAGACAGCTTCAGCTCTACCATCTTGATCTGTGGATCGGCGGCGGTGTCTGCGAAACGTGCCGGATCAAATCTGCCGCCATCGGCGCGGCACCCAAAATAGCCCGAGCCGACCTCCCACACCAGATCGCCGCCAAATTCGCGGTGATAGGGAGAAACGCCACCTTCGCCGGTGTCGTGGAAGAAGCCACCGATCAGCGCCCCCTTGTTCATCGACCGCACGGCGTTGGCCGACAGGGCCCCATAACTCATGGCAGAAATGTTCAGCAGTGAGGCTGAATAGGGCAGCTTCGCACCGACGCCCACTATCACCCGCATGTCCTGCATGGCAGTCGGTGGTTTGGGGGCAAGTGAGTGATGCAACCATTCATACTGTTCCTGATAGACATCCAACATCGTGCCGAAAGGGCGCTTGTCCAACTCTTTCTTGGCGCGTTGATAAACGATGGCCCGTTTGTCACGCGGGAACGGCGCGCCGTCCTTGTCGCCTTCAAAGAAGTACTGTCGGATTTCCGGGCGAAACCCTTCCAGCATGAAACGCATGTGGGCCGCAATCGGGTAGTTGCGCAGAATCGCATGGCGGGTCTGAAGCAGGTCATGGATGCCAAGCGCAAACAGCGCCGTCATTCCGGCCGCCAAAGCCCACATCACACCCATCCAGGCAGGCCAGATTGCACCCAGCCAGACAAAGATAGCCGCCAAACCAAGCGTCAGGAAAATCGGCAGATAGCGGATTTCGAACAGGTTCCTTGGGGAAAACATTACGATCCTTGGGCTGCGGCGCGGCTGAGAACAGCTAACACCTATATGATTGCGGCCAGGTTAACGGCGCGACGCAACACGGTCTTGTCTGATCAGAACAGGCAAGGGGCGGTAAAGGTGATCCAAGCGCCGCTGACGGGGTGATGCAGCGACAAAGTCTCTGCGTGCAGCATCAGGCGCGGGAAATCGCGCGCCGCTCCGGTCGCATAGATCGGGTCGCCCAAAATGGGGCAGCCTTGCGCCAGCATATGCACCCGCAGCTGATGGCTGCGCCCGGTCAGGGGAAACAGGCGCACACGTGTGCTGATGGCATCGCGCCCGATCACCTGCCAATCGGTTTGTGCCGGGCGACCGTTGACAGGGTCGACCATCTGGCGCGGACGGTTTGGCCAGTCTGCACACAGCGGCAGGTCGATGTGGCCTTCGTCCGGCGTCAACTGCCCCCAAACCCGCGCGACATAGGTCTTTCGCGCCCGACGTTTCTCGAATTCCTGCCCGAGAAATCCCTGTGCCTGCTTGGTACGCGCAAAGACCATGACACCCGAGGTGTCGCAATCCAGCCGATGCACCAAAAGTGTGTCCCAATGGGCGGCTTGCAGGCGCGCGACCAGACAATCCTCACGCCCTGCCAACTTGCCGGGAACCGACAACAGGCCAGCCGGCTTGTTGGCGACGATGATCTGGTCATCCTGAAACAGGATGTCCAGCGGCACGTCCGGAGGGCGATAGTCAAAGTCGGGGATCATAGAATGGTGTGGCCCGCTGCGCGCAAGGCTGCCGCCAGATGGCGGATATGGGCTGGGCCAACCTCGCAACAGCCACCGACGATGGTGGCCCCCAGATCAACCCACTGCAGTGCAAAGCCGGTGTATTTCTCGGGGGTCAGATCGTGGCGGTGGGTATAGTCGGGGGCGGCCACGGCATCTGGCAGGGGCAGGGTGGAAATCTCGCTGAACCCATTGGCATAGGCGCCAAAGGGCAGGCCCATCACGGACAGCTCGCGCAGCGCCGCCAGCATCGCCTCGGGCATCGAGCAGTTGGCCAGAACGGCCGCAGCGGGGTGGCTGGCGATCACATCACGCAAGCCCGAAATCGGCTCGCCCGAGCGCAGTCTGCGGCCGTCACGGTCATCGACGGAAACCGAAAGCCAAACGGGCAAACCCGCCGCCTGCGCGCCTTGCAGGGCCCCGCGCGCCAGATCCAGCGAGGACATGGTTTCCAGCAGGATCACATCCACATGCGGTGCCATAATCCGGGCCTTTTCGGCATAAAGCGGGGCAGACACGGCCACGGCAGGCGTCAGATCGGGGCGATAGGATTCCCCCAGCGGCCCCATCGACCCTGCGATCAAGCCGCGCCCCGCCTCGGCGCGCGACTCATGCGCTTCGGTCAGCGCGCGCAGGTGCAGGGCGTGGTAGTAGTGGTCCAGCCCAACGCCGATCAGTCGATCATGCAGGATGTTATAGGTGTTGGTTGTGGCCACCGAGGCCCCGGCGGCAAAGTAATCGTCGTGGATCGCCTTTACCAAACCCGGGTGGTCCATCATCACCCGCGTTGCCCAGAGTGGCGTGGGCTGATCACCC
Organism: uncultured Cypionkella sp.; assembly: GCA_964497815.1. GTDB lineage: Bacteria > Pseudomonadota > Alphaproteobacteria > Rhodobacterales > Rhodobacteraceae > Cypionkella. The sequence goes on along the minus strand of CAZCFC010000009.1, from coordinate 13,980 downwards.
GAGCGGGCCACAAGTTCCTGGCCCATGCCACCATCCAGAAGCGTTATCAATGCCATAGCTTAGTCCACCCAGATCAGGCGGGCCGCCAGACCCGCAAATAAAATCGCCGCCACCTTGTTCACCGCCCCCATGCGCGCGCCGATGACGTGCCCCGCATGTCCGGCCAGATAGCCAAAGCCCGCGGTTACAATCGTACCGGTAAAGCCGAACACCAGCCCCAGCATCACGATCTGCATCCACACCGGACCCAACGTGGGATCAACGAATTGCGGCAGAAACGCAAGGATGAACAGCACCGGTTTGGGGTTCAGAACATTGGACAGGATACCCCGGCGAAAGGCCCGCCCGTAGGTTTGCACGCCTGTGCCTGCCTGCATCCCCCCGGTGCTGCACCACGATTTCCAGGCCAGAAAAAGCAGGTACCCCGCATCTGTGTATTTTATGACGAAAAGCATTTCGGGGTGTGCCGCAATCAGGGCGGACAGGCCAAGCGCAGCAAGCGCCACATGCCATAGCACACCCACTCCAACGCCGACCCCGGCCATCACCCCCACGCGCGGGCCGCCCTGGATGCCACAGGCCGTCGCAAAGAATATGTCCTGACCGGGGGTGAAATTCACCACCAGCCCCCCGGCGACAAAGGCCAGAAACTGCTCGATCGGGTAGGTCGTGATGATAGTCCACATCCGGACAGATTGGTTGGGCCTTGCGCGAAGATCAAGCGGCCTTCATCGGGCGTCGCGAAACACCTCAGCCAGCAGCGGCACCAGCCAGTCCTCATCGGCTTGGGTAAAGGCGGCGGGGCTGTCGCTGTCGATATCCAGCACGCCCAACAGCGTACCCGCCCCATTCCAGACCGGCAGCACCAGTTCCGACCGGGTGGACGAAGAGCAGGCTATATGGCCCGGAAACGCCTCGACATCCGGGACGTTCTGCACCTGTCCGGTGCGGGCGCAGGCACCACACACGCCGCGTGAAAACGGGATCACCAGACAGCCATGCCCGCCTTGATATGGACCTATTTTCAATAGGTTCGGCTCGGTCACGCGGTAAAACCCGGTCCAATCGGCAAAGGGGTGGGCGTGATGAATCTCGCAGGCAACCGTGGCCATCAGCGCCACAGTGTCGGTCTCGCCGTGGGTCAGGGCCCGGATGGAATTTGTGATTTCCTGCATGTCAGTACCCCAAAGCGCAGCCGTCTTTGCGCGGGTCTGACGCGCCGATCAGGATGCCATTATCCTCGATGGAAATAGATTGCGCACCGCCAATTGGGGCGGGTGAAACGCGTGCCTGATGCCCCATATCGGCCAGTTCGGCCTGAACCTGAGGCGCATATCCCGTTTCCAGCATCATCCCGTCTGCCCCCGAAAAACAGCGGGGCGCGTCGATGGCCGTCTGCGCGTCCATGCCGAAATCGACCATATTGCAGACAAAGCGTGCGTGGCCGCAGGGCTGATAGGCCCCGCCCATCACGCCAAAGGGCATGATCACCTTGCCATTTTTTGCCAGCATCCCTGGAATAATCGTATGCATCGGACGTTTGCCGCCGCCAGCCTCGTTCGGATGGCCGGGCGTCAGGCCAAAGCCGGCACCGCGGTTCTGAAAGTTGATCCCGAATCTGGTCGAGGCCATCCCGGCCCCAAACCCCCAGAAAATAGAGTAAATCAGCGAAACAGCCATGCGGTCGCGGTCTACGACAGTGATATAGACCGTGTCTTTGTGCACCGCCTCGGTCAAAGCGGCGGCTGTGGCCATCGCGCGTTTCGGGTCGATCAGCGCCGCCAGTTCTGTCCCCGTTTCAGGCGCCAGCATGTGATCCAGCCGCGGCGCAGTTTCAGCGATAAAGCGGTTGCGCGCATCATAGGCAAGCTTCGCGGCCTCTGCTTCGATATGTGCGCGCTGGGTGCCGAACGGGTCCATCGCCGGCAGATCGAAATGTGACAGGATGTTCAGCATCAGGATCGCGGTAGCCCCCTGGCCGTTCGGTGGATGCTCGATCAGGTCGATGCCATGGTAGGAGCCGCTGACTGGGGTGGTGTAATCACTTGAAACCAAATTAAAATCTTCCATCGTATGGCTGCCACCCATGGCGCGCAAAGATGTCACCATATCTTCGGCAACCTCCCCGTCGTAGAACCCGGCCCGACCTTGGCTTGCGACGCGGCGCAGCACTTCGGCCTGACCGGGCGCTCGGAAAATCTGGCCGATTTTCGGAACCTGGCCGTTCAGCAGATAGTGATGCCGCGCCTGGCCTTGCAGACAGGACGCCTCGTCGGCCCAGTCTGCCGCGACGCGGGGGGCAACCGGAACCCCCTCATCTGCATAGCGGATCGCGGGGGCCAGACAACGGTCAAGCCCAAGCTTGCCCCAATCGTCAGACAGGCGGCAAAAGGCATCCATGGCGCCCGGCAAGGTGACGGCTTCGATTCCGCGCAAAGGAACCGCCGATAGGCCTTTTGCCCGCATCTTGTCAGCGCAAAGGCCAGCCGGGGCGCGGCCCGATCCATTCAGCGCCATCACGCGGTCTTCGCCCGCTGGCTTGATCAAAACAAAGCAATCACCGCCGATCCCGGTCATCTGCGGTTCGCATATGCCAAGCAGAACCGCGCCTGCAATGGCCGCATCCACAGCATTGCCGCCTGCCTCCAGCGTTTGAATGGCAACTTTGGCGGCCAAGGGGTGTGACGTCGCACAGATGCCATTGCTGGCATAGACTGCCGAGCGGCCGGGCTTTTGAAAATCGCGCATGGTTGTTCCCCTTTGGCGCAGCCTAGGGGGTGTCGCCGGGTTTTCCAAGCCAAGCAGGTGCCTCGGCGCCATGAACTGGGCGGGGGCTGTAATCCACAGCGCCGAGGGAAGCTTTATGCAGCTACATCCGGAATGTACCCGGTGCTTTCGGCATTTTCTGGGGCGAAAATGGGCGTTTTGGTGGCATTTTCCAAAGCGCCGACAACACTCTGCCTAATGTGGTGTTTGCCCCGTATCCAGTCGAAAGCTAAGCTGATTGCGGCCGTCTTCCCGGTGATAACGCAGGTCATGTGACAAGGTGCGAATCAAGTACCATCCAAACCCGCCTTCTGGCAGATCTTCTGCCGATACTGTCGCCGCCAGTTTGCCTTCGGGCAATCTGGCATCTGGCATCGGCAGCCCGGTGTCGGTGATGCGGCAGACCAACTCATTCGGTCGCAGTTGCAATGAAATTTCAATTTCCCCAGCATGACAGGCGTAGGCGTGTTCGACGATGTTGTTCAACGCCTCAGCCAGAACGATTTCTGCTGTGCCCCGACCATCTGCGGGCAGGCTGCGCAGGACAATGGTGTCAAACAGCGCTTTCAGCCCTTCGCGCACGGCCAAAGCATCGCCCGGAATGGTGACCTGTGTGTAGACGACCGGATCGGTGGGCGGTGCCATGTGAAGATTATCCCGCATGCCGCAACCCGACAGGCACGTGATCGTGAATGGTGAAAACGCTGTCCATGCGCGTCAGACGGAACACTTTTTGCACCGTCGCGGTCAGGCCCGACAGCTCCAGTTTCCGATCTGGTCCCAGGGCCTTCAGCACCGCAACCACAGCGCCAAGGCCGCTGCTGTCCAGAAAGGCCACGCGCGACATGTCCAGCACCACGCGCGGGGCGGGATTTTGCGTCAGTTCCCGCATCTTGTCTTTGAACCGGATGGCCCCGGCCGCGTCGATGCGGTCCTGCATGGCGCGGACCACCAGAATTTCTCCGTGCTGTTCGGCCACAAGTTCCATCAGCCAACCCTCCTGTTTGCATCGTTGGGGGCAGGGTATGGCCAAGGTATTACCGAAGCGTAAGCGCGGCGGAAATTTCAGGCTTAGTTCATCTGAAATTGCAGCGGATAGCGACCGTCTTCAAAGTCACCGAACAGATCCGGCAGATCGGGGTGGCTGACAGGTTCACCGGTTTCGTCGGGAACGAGGTTCTGCTCGGACACGTAGGCCACGTAATAGCTTTGGTCATTTTCAGCAAGTAGATGATAAAACGGCTGATTTCGCGACGGGCGGCTGTCTTCCGGAATGGCGTGGTACCATTCTTCGGTGTTGGCAAACATCGCGTCGACGTCAAACACGACGCCACGGAACGGATGCTTGCGATGACGCAGCACCTGCCCGATGTGATACTTTGCCGCCGTCTTCAACATCACCCAATTCTCCTGTTGTTGGTTACTAGTCTGTTGGCTGCGCCCTGTCCATTCCACAGGCTGAACCGGAAAGAAACAGTCTGTGCCACCGATTCGCATAGTGGCGAAAGGCCGCCAGCGGAAAACCGGCAACCTCGCGCAATTCTGATGGGCAAATCGTGGCATTGCCATTCCCCTTGCAGGCTTTTTCGCCTATCGTTCCGGCAAAACAAAAGCGCGAGGGGCATATGAGCAGACTTCTCCGTGCGGCGATCCTGTTGTTGGCCCTGGCATCTTGCGGGGGTGGCAATTTTTCGGCGCCACGTAATCTGGACGACGCCTGTGCCATCCTGGCGCAGCGCCCGACTTATTGGAAAGCCATGCGATCAACCGAGCGGAAATGGGGTATCCCTGTTCACGTGCAAATGGCTGCAATCTATCAGGAATCCAAATTTATCGGCAATGCGCGCACCCCGCACCAATATGCGCTGGGCGTGATTCCGATGGGGCGGCAATCGTCGGCCTATGGGTACAGTCAGGCGCTGGATGGCACTTGGGAAGAGTATCAACGCGACCAACGCCGCCGCAGCGCCAAGCGCGACCGCATTCAGGATGCGACCGATTTCATGGGCTGGTACATGAACCAAAGCACTGAAAAACTTGGGATTTCGCGCGGCGATGCCGAGTCACAGTATCTGGCGTATCACGAAGGCAGGACTGGCTTTGCCAACCAAAGCTATCTGGGCAAGCCATGGCTTGTTGACGTGGCGGCGGCGATCGGGGCGCGGTCGCAGATGTATGCGGAGCAGTTGCAGCGCTGCCGGTGAATGCCGGGGCGCGGCGGGTTAAGGCCTATTTGCGCTTGTCTGTTTCAACCGAGATGTTGAAAAGCGACGCCGGATAATTGCCGCCCTTTTTCAACTCGCCCAAAATCACCGTGGTTTCCTGGCCCAGGTCATCGGTGATCACCCATTGCCGCAGGGCCACCGGATTGGCGGTGAAGATCAGGTCAATCGCGCCGTATTCCGGGTTTTCCGGATCCTGAGCGCGGACGCGTGTGGCGTTGTCTTCTTCCTGGTGGGCCACCACCATCCGGGCGCGGCCAAGGTCAACCTTGTCAGCCAGGATCAGGTTCAGGGGCGTGCGCTTGAGCGGGTACTGTTCGGGCGGCTGATTGGATTTTGCATCAAAAATAGCCACTTGGCCGCCAGCCGCCAACACCAGAGACTTGTCTGGCGGAGCATATTCGAAGCGCACGCGGCCCGGACGTTTGATGTACAACTTGCCCGTCGCGACTGAACCGTCGGCGTTGACCTGGGTGAAATCCGTCTCGGCGGTGGACAGGCTGTTCAGGTACCCTGACAGATCCGTCAACGGGATCTTTTCGGCCATCGCAGGCAGGGCGAGGACGATCAGGGCAAGCGGGGCAAGCAGGGTGCGAAGCGGTTTCATAGCCCCAATATAGGGGATCAGCGGGGGCGCTGCATCCCCCAAGCCGATCACTTGGCGGAGAGGTGCCGAGAACCGATTGGGCAGGGAAATCAACCGTCGCTGGGGCGTCCTGCCGCCGTCATGTCCCTGTCCCGCATCCGTCCTTTTTGCGTCCCGACGCGGCGTGCGGCCGATTGAGCGGACGTTAACACAAAGACGGCAGATTGGTGCAAAGGAGAGCCGATGAAACGCCCCAGTTTGCCCCCGATGCGCCCGACCCAAAGCCGTGTGGAACTGCTGCGGAGCCATTACAATCACATGGCCATCGAGTTGCGCGGGCTGGAATTCGATCTGCGCTGGGGCATGGAGGGCAGCGACCGCATTCCGGCGGCGTGGTCGGAAATTGCGATCGAGCCGTTTTGTCCAACCAAGGAAAAACTGTCGCTGCGGATTGACGAAGATGTGTTGCGATTTTTCCGGGCCACCGGGCAGGGCTATCTGACCCGCATGAACAAGGTGCTGCGGACCTACATGCTGGCGCGTCTGGCCGGAGTGGTGAAGGGGGCAGAGCGCGAAAAACCGGCACCCACGATGATGGAGGATTATCTGGCCGAGGCCGCGATCTACAAGGACCTGTTCATGCGGCTGGAGGCCGGAGCCGGCGACCCGGCGGTGCTGCGGCTTGAGATGAACCGGATGGAGCCACGGCTGACCTGGATGGAGGGGGTGTTGAAAGAGATGCTGGAGCGGCTGGACTTGGGCGACTGACCGGGACGGAGTGAACCCCGCCCCGGTGTCTTTGACCGGGATATGGCGCTGACCGGGCCGACGGGCGCGCGCCATGGCGCGGTGCCAGACCGGTTTTGCCCTTGGGGCAGGGGGGACCCCGCCCTAGCGCTCTTCGATCAGAATCTCGCGTTTGCCGACATGGTTGGCGGGCGAGACGACGGAATGCTCTTCCATTTGTTCCACCAGCTTGGCGGCCTTGTTATAGCCGATGCCCAGTTTGCGCTGAATGTACGAGGTCGAGCATTTGCGGTCTTTGGCGACAATGGCGACAGCCTGATCGTAAAGCGTGTCATCAAGGCCATCCGACCCAAGGCCCAGAAGGCTGTCGATGTCATCGGCGCGGTCATCTTCGGGGCCTTCCACGACGCCGGACATGTACTTTGGCGGGCCGAAGGATTTCAGGTGATTGACGACCTCTTCGACCTCTTCGTCCGACACGAAGGGGCCGTGAATGCGGCTGACCTTGCCGCCGCCCGCCATGTAAAGCATGTCGCCCATGCCCAAAAGTTGCTCGGCCCCCTGTTCGCCCAAGATGGTGCGGCTGTCGATTTTCGACGTGACCTGAAACGAAATCCGGGTGGGGAAGTTGGCCTTGATGGTGCCGGTGATCACATCCACCGACGGCCGCTGTGTGGCCATGATCAGATGGATCCCACTGGCGCGGGCCATCTGGGCAAGCCGTTGAATACAGGCTTCGATTTCCTTGCCGGCGACCATCATCAGATCGGCCATCTCGTCCACCACCACCACGATGTAGGGCAGTGTGACGGGCTGGAACTCATCCGTTTCGAACACAGGCTCGCCGGTGTCATCGTCAAAGCCGGTCTGAATCGTGCGCTTGAACATCTCGCCCTTGGCCAGCGACTCGCGCACGCGGCCATTGTAGCCGTCGATGTTGCGGACGTTCAGCTTGGACATCTTGCGATAGCGCTCTTCCATCTCGGCCACGACCCATTTCAGGGCGACAACGGCCTTTTTCGGGTCGGTGACAACCGGGGAAAGAAGGTGCGGGATGCCGTCGTAGACCGACAGTTCCAGCATCTTGGGGTCGATCATGATCAGCCGGCATTCCTCGGGGGTAAGTTTGTACAGCAGCGACAGGATCATGGTGTTGATGGCGACGGATTTGCCCGAGCCGGTGGTGCCGGCAATCAGCAAGTGAGGCATCTTGGCCAGGTTGGCGACAATGGGGTCGCCGCCGATGTCTTTGCCCAAAGCCAGCGGCAGGCGCAGGTTTGAATCGCCAAAGTCGCGGGCAGACAGGATTTCGCGCAGCACCACCTTTTCGCGGGTGGCGTTCGGCAGTTCGATGCCGATCACGGTCCGGCCCGGCACGGTGGACACGCGGGCCGACAGGGCGGACATCGAACGCGCAATATCGTCGGCCAGACCGATGACGCGGCTGGCTTTCAGGCCCGGAGCCGGTTCCAGTTCATACATGGTGACAACAGGGCCGGGGCGCACGGAAACGATCTCGCCCTTGACGCCATAATCATCCAGCACGGATTCCAGCATGCGGGCGTTTTCTTCCAGCGACTCGACGGACAGTTGATGGCGTTGCACGGTGGACGGCGACGCCAGCAGTCCCAGCGGTGGCAATTCATAGGCCGCGGCCGGATCGTCAAAGCGCAAGCGCGGCTGCGATTCCTGCATGGCCTGCCGCGAGGGGCTGTTGGGCTTTTTGGCCGGTTGTTGCACCACGGGGCGGCGGTCTGCGATGGGCTGAACGCGGGGGGCAACCGGGGTGGGATCGTAGTCCGGTTCCAGATCATGGTACGGCACATGGTCGTCGTCTGGCTCGGGGCCGGTGTCGGCATCAAGACCCTGCTCGGCGGGCCAATCCATGTTGTCATCGTCCACCTCGACAAACGCGTTCGGGGCCTTGGGCGTGTAGGGCAGGGTTTTCGGCATGTCCGGCAAGATGCGGGACGAGGGTTGCGGCGCGGCAAAGGCGTTGGCCATGACCGGAGGTTCAGCGCGCAAGCCGGGGCGCGAAGTGTCCGCGATCAGCGGTTGCGGGCCACGCGGCCGGGCCAGTGGAGGTTCGCGGCGTTGGATGGCGGCGGCGATCGGGCTAAGCTGTTCCACCGGAGTACGGGTGCGGGCGCGGATCACATCAGAGATCCGGGCCTTGATGCGGTCATCGCTGGGCATGTCGGCGTGGTCGGCGGCATCGGTCAGCAGCGGTTCGATCAGTTCAGGTTCGGGTTCCACCACGCGGCGCATCAACGCGGGCATGCGCGCCAGCAGGCCAACCTTTTCACGCGGGGGGGCGTAGTGCGGGGCCTCGGCCATCGGTTCGGCATAGCGGCTGTCGGCGCGCAGGGTGCTGGGGGCGCCCCAGGTGCTTGGGTGTTCGGCGATGGCAGGCTGGGCGCGGCGGACGATACCCGATTGCAGATTGGGGACTGCTTTCAGGTCGCGGCCGGATTTCGGTTCGGGCTGGGTCCAGTCGGGCGCGTGGTGGTAGGCCTCGGGGTGGGCGGCGTTGGCGGCAGAGTTGGCGGCGGCGGTGCGGCGGCGTTCTTGCAAAGCGGCGGCGGCGCGCGCGGTGCCTTGCGCACCTTTGCCCGCAGCCCCGATCATGGTGGAATAGGTGTAGATCAGGCTGGTGATCAGAAAGCGGATCGAGCCGCGGATCTCGGCCAGATCAAAGCCGGTGACGAACAGCATCATCACGATCAGCGCTGCCCCCGAAGCGACCGACAGCAGTTTCAGCCCAAAGGCCGCCCCGCCGGGGATCAGCCCCAAGAGCGCACCCAGTACCGTATCTCCGAACAGCCCGCCCAGCCCGAAGGTGTGCGGCCAGTCCGAGGCGGGCGCAAGGGTAGAGGCATAGACCGAGGCCAGCGCAATGGCGATGACGGCGAACACCATGCGGCTGATGGCGCGATCTGCCCCGCGATGTGCGACAAAGCGTGCGCCCCATGCCATCAGCACCAGCGGAAGCCCCCAGACACCCTTGCCGCCGATGATGATCAGCGTCGACGCCAAGGCCGCGCCAAAGCTGCCGAAAGCATTGGCGATGGGTTTGTCGGATGCCACCATCCAGCCGGGATCATCCGGCGAATAGGTCCAGAGCATGGCCACAAAGGCAAAACCCAGCAGGATCAACCCGATGCCGAACAATTCGCGCCCGCGCTTTTCCAACATCGCCTGGGTATTCTGATCCAGAAGCGGATCGCGTTGCCGTGCCTGATACGATGCCATTTGCCCTGTCCTCAACCGTAGAGGCAGTCACGCAGCTGAACCAGCCCGTGCTGCATTTCTTGCATTGGGGCCACAAGTGCGACCCGGATATACGCTTTGCCGGGATTGCCCCCGGCGGTATCGCGCGAAAGGTAAGCGCCGGGCAACACCCGCACGCCGGTTTCGCGCCACAGTTTCAGCGCGGCGGACTCGCCGTCGTCAACCGGAAGCCAGAGGAAAAAGCCGCCCTCTGGCACCTGAAACCCTTGCAGCCCGGCGAAAATCTGATCAGCGGCGCGGAATTTGTCTTGGTAAAGGGCGCGGCTTGCCGTGACATGCGCTTCATCGGCCCAAGCGCGCTCGCTGACGCGCTGAACCGGCAAGGGCAGGGGCGCACCGGCAAAGCTGCGCAGTTTGCGCATCTGCGCGATGCCCTGACGACCACCCGCCACAAAACCCGACCGCAAGCCGGGCAGGTTGGAGCGTTTGGAAAGAGAGTGGAACGAGAACACCCGTTCGGGGTTTGCCCCCGTTTGGGCAGCGACGTCCAGAATGCCCACCGGGGGGGCGCTGCGCCAGATCTCGGAATAACACTCATCGGCAAAGATGGTGAAATCGTGCTTTTCGGCCAATGCCAGCAGCGCGGTCCAATAGGCGCGGCTGGCCACGGCCCCTTGCGGATTGGCGGGCGAACAGATGTAGGCGATGGTCACGCGGTCCAGCACCTCGGCGGGCAGGGCGGTGTAATCGGGCAGAAAGCCGGTGGCGGCGGTGGCAGGCACATAAACCGGTTCCGCGCCGACGGTCAGGGCGGCCACGGCGTAGACCTGATAGAACGGGTTCGGCATCAGAATGACCGGCGACTTGCCGTTCTTCTGTTCTGGGCAAAGCGCGATGCAGGCGTTGTAAAGGCCCTCGCGGGTGCCGTTCAACACCATGATCTGATCATCGGCCAACGACGCACCAAAACGGCGGCCGATCCAGGCTGTGATCGCGGTCAGCAGTTCGGGCGTGCCATCGTTCGGCGGATAAACCGCGAAACCGTCCAGATGGGCGGCCAAGGTTGGCCCCACGAAATCGGGCATGGCGTGGCGCGGCTCGCCTATGGTCATCGAAATGGGGTCGCCGCCGGGGGCGTGACTGTCGAGAAGCTTCCGCAAACGCGGAAACGCATAATCAGGCAGGTTCGAAAACCGCTTGGGAAACACCATTGCTGCCTCATGTCGGGATCATTGCGCCCCGTTTGCGGCAACGTTACCTACATCCGGCGCTGGCGTCCAGAAAAACCCAGACGGGCGGGGGGCTTGGGCGGCGCAGTTGTGGCTTTTTCGCCGGAGCTGAGGCGGGTGGGCTGAGGCGGGTGGGGGGCAGGTCAGACCAGTGCGCGCGTCGCTGCCATGCCAAGGCGCAACAGGCGATGCTCTTGCCCCGGCCCGGCCATAAAGGAAATCCCGCAGGATGGCTGCGAGGTGGGCAGGGTCAGCACGCATTGGTTCATCAGATTGCCGATCCGGGTGTTGCGCAACGCCAGCAGGTTTTCGGAAACGTAATAATCGTTGTCTACCATCAGCCGATGCGCGTCAGGCGGCAGGATGGGTGAGGTGGGGACCAGCACGGCATCATATCCGGCGGTGCGTTGATCCCAGATCTGCCGCAGGGTTTCCAGCCTGCGCCATGCGGCCACGTAATCGCTGGCCCTTATGGTGGCCCCCGAGCGAAAGCGTTCCAGAATACGCGGAAACATCTTTTCGGGGGCGGCCTCGATGGTTTTTTCCCAGATGCCATAGGCCTCGGCAGTGAACAGCACCCCTGCCAGCGCCATCGCTTCGGTCACTTCGGGGATTTGCAGGTGCGACAGGGTTGCGCCGGCACGGGTCAGGCGGGTCAGCGCATCTTCGAAACCCAACGCGGGGCGGGTGCGCAGATCATCCAGCGCCACGGTGTCAAGGATCAGCAATCGCGCGCCGTGCAGGCTGCTGCCGTCCAGATCGGCGGGCTTGCGGCCTTCAAGGGCGGCCAGAAGATGGGCGCAATCCTCGACCGAGCGGGCAAGCGGTCCGACGGTGTCGAATTTTTCGCACAGCGGTACGATGCCAGCCAGCGGCAGGCGGCCCGACGTGGTTTTCAAGCCGACCAGATCATTCCAGGCTGCGGGAATCCGCACCGAACCGCCGGTGTCCGAGCCGATCGCGGCAGGTGCCAGACCATAGGCGACCGAGGTGGCCGCCCCCGAAGAGGAACCGCCTGCGACGGCGGCCTCGTTGTTGATGCACGGAGAGGTGGCCGTGACGGGGTTCAGGCCAAGACCGGAAAACGCCAGTTCGGACATATGGGTTTTGCCAAGACAAACAAGGCCTTCACGCGTGGCGGTTGCCAGGACGGCGGCGTCTGTGTCGGGGGTGCGCCCCTTCAGAAGGGCCGAACCGGCCTCGGTTGCCGTGCCCGCGCTGTCGAACAGATCCTTCCAGCTGATCGGAACGCCATCAAGCAGACCCCGGCGCAGACCGGATTTGGCGCGGGCGGCAGCGCCCATCGCCTCGCCGCGCGCGCGGGTGGGTGACGGGCGGGCATAGATGCGGTCTGACAGCGGATGAAGGGCGATTTTCTCAAGGAAAAATTCGGTCAGTTCCACCGGGTTGATGGCCCCTTTGCCGATGGCACGGCCCAATTCTGTGGCCGTCATGATGGACCAGGTCTTGCTCATATCGGCCTCCGTTTTGCGCAGCCTAGCGGCACTGGGGCGCATGGACAATCCCGGCAACTGAGCCATATTTGCGGCATGGAAAAAGATGCTGATATTGTGATCGTGGGTGGCGGGCTGAATGGCCCGGCCTTGGGGCTTGCGTTGGCGCAGGGTGGCTTGCGGGTCGTGGTGGTCGATGCCCGGCCTGCGGCGGCGCGGGCAGAGGTGGGGTTTGACGGGCGGGCCTATGCGCTGGCGATTGCGTCAAAGCGGCTGCTGTCGGTGATCGGGGTCTGGGGGCTGCTGGCTGACCGCGTGCAGCCGATCCTGAAGATCAAGGCCAGTGATGGCGTGGTGGGCCGCGGGCCCGCGCCGTTTTTCCTGACCTTTGACGCGGCCGAGCTGGAAGAGGGCCCGATGGGGTTCATGGCCGAGGACCGGCACCTGTACGCGGCGTTTCTGGGCGCGATGGCCGATGCGGGGGTGACCCTGATTTCAGGGGAAACCGTGGTTTCGCAAGAGGTGACGGCGCAGGGTGTTGCGGTGACCCTGGCCTCGGGGCGGCAGATTTCGGCGTCTGTCCTGGTGGGCTGTGATGGTCGCGCATCGGGTGTGGCGGCGCGGGCGGGGATCGGGCGCACAGGGTGGGGCTATGGCCAGACGGCGCTGGTGACGGCGGTCGCGCATGCGGCAGACCATCAGGGGGTGGCGCAGCAGTACTTCATGCCCTCGGGACCGTTGGCGATCTTGCCGCTGCCGGGCGGACATCTGAGTTCGATTGTCTGGAGTGAAGCGGACGCGCAGGCCAAGGCCATTCAGGCGCTGAGTGACGGCGATTATCTGGAGGCGTTGCGGCCCCGGTTCGGAGATTTTCTGGGCGATATTTCCCTTGCCGGAGAGCGGTTTACATATCCGCTGAGCCTGACTTTGGCCAACAGTTTCGTGGTGCCGCGCGTGGCTTTGGTGGGCGACGCGGCGCATGGGGTGCATCCGATTGCGGGGCAGGGGCTGAACCTTGGCTTGCGGGATGTGGGCGCCTTGGCGCAGGTGCTGATCGAGGCCGCGCGGCGCGGTGAGGACATCGGTGCCGTGGATGTCTTGGAGCGGTATCAGACCTGGCGGCGGTTTGATTCAACGGCGTTGGCGCTGGGCATGGACGGTGTGAACCGGTTGTTTTCCAATGACAATCCTGTATTGCGGCTGGGACGGGATTTGGGAATGGGCCTGGTAAACGCGGTGCCGGGATTGCGGCGGGGGTTCATGCGGCAGGCGGCGGGTTTGTCGGGCGAGGTGCCAAGGTTGTTGGCCGGGCGGGCGATCTAGGGTCGGCCTGACAGGCTGGGCCTGCCTGCGCAGACAAAGGTTGGATCTGGTGTTGCGTTTTCCTGTGGGAATTCGGGCCGGGCTGGCTATGGTCAAGCTGGCAAGGGGGAACGTCGGGGCGCACCCCGACCGGCAGGGGATCGGATGGATCGGGTTCGGCGGTGGGTGGCGTGGCGGGCCGATCTGGGCTGTGTGGCTTTGGCCGTGCTGGTTCTGGCAGCGACGCTGCACCAGTTTTATGCCAGCAAGACCGGCACGCTGACGCCGTGGAAGGGCGGTGGCTTTGGCATGTACACGGCCCCGCATGGATCGGCGCGCGCGGTGTTCGTCATGCTGGGCGACACCCCGTTACGGCTGGCCCCGCCTGAGGAGGCGCTGCTGCAATGGGTGGACACGCTGGACCGCGAGAGCGCCGCGTTTCT
>CAZCFC010000008.1:0-26092 GCA_964497815.1 uncultured Cypionkella sp. | reverse complement strand
CAAAGGGGCTCGCTGCCTGATTTCGGCCCGATCTGGATCAGGTGCCTTTTATTGTTCTTATATCAAACGGTTGAATGTCTGTTTTGACAGTTATCTGATAATTTTTCTGTCTTGTTGGCACGCTGGGGGGCACGCCCCCCAGACCCCGGTGGATATTTAAGGACAGATGAAGCCAAATTTTAGCCAAGTTTTATCTGTTCACCACATGCCCAGATGGGCGCGGGTGGCGCGTTCGGTGTCGTAGGTGCTGCCGTCAATGGCACCGCTGGTGGCGTCTTGCAGCATCTGGCCGGGTGTGGGCACGCCAGCGGATTGATCGCCGCTTGTCCACAAGCCTGCGCGTTGGATGGCGCGGGCGCATTGCGAATAGACTTCGGAAATCTGGATCACGACGACGGAACGTGGCTGTACGCCCTGTCGGTTGAACTGCGCGCGCAGTGTGTTGTCGGCAGTCAGCCGTGCCGTGCCATTGATGCGCACTGAGGTCGTGGAGCCGGGGATCAGGAAATACAGCGACACCCGGCCATCGCGGACGATGTTGCGCAGGCTGTCGATACGCTCGTTTCCCTTCCAGTCCGGCAGCGCGATTGTGTGCGGATCCAGCACCGTGACGACCGGGCCTTCGTCGCCGCGTGGGCTGCCATCGGTGCCTTCAGGTCCGACCGTGGTCAGCAGACAAAAGCGGGCGCGGTCCAGAAAACCACGATAGGCTGGGGTCAGGTGTGGTGTCACTTTGGCCACTGCAAGCATGGCGGGGGTGCCGTAAAGCGCATGCAGCGAGTCAAGATCAGTGATTGCCTGCATCATTTCACCTTGGTCTTTCTGGGTTTGGCAGGCGGGGCGTCGGCCGCCACAGCCCGCAGGGCGCGAATGCAAAGATCGGGATCGTCCAAAGTCTCGGAGCCGATGATATAGTCCTTGCTGCCGGGATAGGCGGGGCCGCGCATCGCATGCGGCAGCAGGGCAAGCGCGCCGGGGCTGGGCTTGATCAACAAGGTGTCATCACACACAAAGGCCACCACGATGCCGTTCAGGTACAGCGCATATTCGCCGAACATCTTGCGGGCTGTCAGTGGCTGCGCTGCCAACGTGTCGATCATATGCGCGATTGTGGCGGACGACGTGGCCATTATCCTTTGAACCCGGCCTCGGCCATCAGCCGGTTCGACGCGGCTTCGATGCTGGTTTCCAGTTGCGTCATGAAGGCATCGCTGGACAGGCCCGGGGGGATGGCGGGCAGAAATTCGATTACCGCCACTCCTGGCTTGCGATAAATGCCATGGCGGGGCCAAAATACGCCGACATTGGTGGCGACCGGGATGCAGGGTTGGCCCAGTTGCGCGTAAAGGGCGGCGGTGCCTTTCTTGTAGGGCAGATGGGTGCCGGGCGCGGTCCGGGTGCCTTGCGGGTAGATGATGATCTGACCCGGTCCGGTGCTGCCCGAGTTTACATCGGCAAGCATCTTCTTGATGGCAGACCCGCGCTTGCCGCGGTCAACGGGAACAAAGCCTGCGCGCAGGGCGTGCCAGCCCGCAACCGGGATCCATGACAACTGTTTCTTCATCACAAAGCGTGGGGTTGGCATGGCTGAAATCAGGATCACCGAGTCCAGCATGGATTGGTGTTTGGAGGCGATCAGCGCCGCCTCGGTCGGCACCGGGCCACGCGTTTCGCTGTGCAGCCCGACCATCACCCGGGCGGTAAAGCGCACCCAGCGCGCGTACATCTGCATCCAGCGCAGCGATGCATTGCGGTCAAAAAGTGCAATCGGTGTGTAGATCAACATGATCAGCACGATGGCCACATACATTTGCGCGACGAACAGCAGCGAGCGCAGCCATTGAATTGCATAGCTCATCAGTTGAGTTCCCTCAGTTTGCGAAAGGCGCTGGCGCGGGTGGCAGCAAAGGCCACAACAGCCGTCAGCGGTGGCAGGGTCAGCGGCAATAGCCAGCCCACACCTTGAAAGCCAAGCCCGGTCAGAAAACCGCCCGCGCTGTCGGTCGAGGGCAGGAGCGCCACGCCGATCATGCCAAGACCGGTGCCGATGGCGGCCCCCGACAGGGCGCGCAGAGTGAAACGGCGCACGAAGGCGCGGGCGATATAGCTGTCGCGCGCGCCAACCAGTCGCAGCACCTTGATGACTTGGGCATTGGCCGAAAGGGCGGCATTGGCGGCCAACGTGATCATGGCGGCGGTGGCGGTGGCGATCAGGCCGATGGACAAAAGCCCCAGCAGGCGCAGGCGGGCTGCGGCCACGGCCAGGGGGCGGCGCCAGCGCGTGTGGTCGTCCAGAACGGCACCCGGTGCCTCGGCCGTCAGACGTTGGCGCAGGCCTTCGGCGTCGTAACCTGTTGTATCCTCGGTCAGTTCGATCAGCCGAGGCAGCGGCAGGGCATCAACAGGCAGGTCGGGGCCGAACCACGGCTCCAGCAGGGCGCGCTGTTCGTCATCGGTCATGGCATGGGCGGATGCAACCCCGGGGGTGGTCGTCAGCACGTCCAGAATCGCCTGCGTTTGCAGGTCGATCTGATCTTCCGGGGCCGACAGGCGGACGGTCGCGGTTCGCTCCAGCGCGTCAGACCATCGGTCGGCAAGACGGTCGGCGGCGATCGACAGGGCAAGCGCGAAGACGGCCAGAAAGGCCATGGCCCCGGCGGTGAACGACGTCAGCCAGGCGGTATGGCCCGAAGGCGGGACAACGCGGTCGGCGTGGCGGTCTGGCTTGATCAGCGACAACGGATTCACAGATCTGCTCCGGCCAACTGGATGCGGCGTTTGGAAATACGCAGCACGCGGGCGGCCAGCTGCGATTTGGCTTGCCGGATCAGGTTCAGATCATGGGTGGCGATCACCACGGTTTTCCCCATCCGGTTCAACTCGACCAGCAGGGTCAGCAGGCGCAGCGACATCTCCCAATCCAGATTGCCGGTGGGCTCATCCGCCAGGATGACGTCCGGCCCCATGATGATGGCGCGGGCCAAGGCGGCACGTTGGCGTTCCCCCCCCGACAAGGATGGCGGTAGCGCGTCAGCCAGATGACCAAGGCCGACCCAGCCCAGAAGATCTGTCAGATCAGCGGTTTCACTTTGGCGGCCCGCGACTGTCAGCGGCAGGCTGACGTTTGTGGCCAGCGGCAGGTGATCCAGAAACTGACAGTCCTGATGCACAACTCCGATGCGGCGGCGGGTCAGGGCGATGTCGTCGCGCGACAAGCTGCGCACCTCACGGTCAAACAGGGTGACGTGACCCGCGGTCGGCATCAATTCGGCGTAGCATAATTTCAGGAAGGTCGACTTGCCCGCCCCCGACGGCCCTGTCAGAAAATGGAAAGAGCCGGGTGCAAGCCGCAGCGAAATGTCGGACAAAAGTTCGCCTCCGCCGTAACTGTAGGCGACATTGTCAAAAGCAATCACCGGGCGTTTTCCTTGCGTGTCCTGATCTGGCTGCGCCACCATCGCCCAAGGGCGCGGCGGATTCAATTGGGACTGCATCGCCACAAACCACAAAGGCTTGGAGATCGTTTCCATCGTTGCTACAAGTATGCAAGAATGACCATGCAAGACGTGGCCAAGGAACTGGACTGTATAACGAATGCGTCTACTTTGCCCCAACTGCGATGCGGAATACGAGGTAGATGCCTCGGTGATCCCGGACAACGGGCGTGATGTGCAATGTTCCAATTGTGGTCATGCCTGGTTTCAGCTTCCTCCCGAAATCGCTGCGGAAATGGAGGCCGAGGACGCGCTTTATGATGCGCCCCCTGCGCCGATGATTAACCCGGCAGCACAGGCCGAAGAGTTGCCGCGGCGGGGGCTTGATGAAAGCGTTCTGGCCGTGTTGCGTGAAGAGGCGGATCGCGAAACCGCCGCGCGCCGGGGGGATGCGCCGCAACCCATCGAAACGCAGACCGAGATGGGCCTTGCCCCGCAGGTCGGCTCAGTCGCCCAGCGGATTGCGCGCATGAAGGGTGTCGAGGCCGAAATCGCCCCGCCTGCACCCGCACGCCCGCAGACACGGCGCGAAATGCTGCCCGAGATTGAGGAAATCAACTCGTCCCTGCGCGCAAGCAGCGAAAAGCGCACGGGGGACGCCGGTGCGGTGGCTGATACAATGGCGGCTGGCAGGGGCGCTGGTGGCTTTCGGACTGGCTTTGTGCTGATGTTGGTGTTGGCGATTGTGGTGGTGGCGCTTTACATCATGGCCCCGCGCATTGCGCAGCAAATTCCGGGTGCTTCAGGGGCAATGAAGACCTACGTCGCCGCCGTCGATCAGGTGCGTTTGTTGTTGGATGGGCTGATGCGGTCAGCGATTGGCTGGCTGCGCGGAGTGGCTGGCGGCTGATCGTCCGCGCCATGGCCATCCCAAGCCAAGCCCCGATGCCAATGGCGCCGGGGCTTTTTCTTTTCCCGATCAGAACAGGTCCAGCAACCGTTTCAGATAGTTACGCTCGCCTTCCGGTCGGGCCTGTTCGCCCGAGCGTTTGCGGATTTCGTCCAGCAGATCCTGCGCGCGGCGGTATACGTCTTCGCCCTGCAACAGGTTCTTGTCGGACCCGATACGCGACGATTCACCGTTGTTGCGGCCCAGCGGATCGCGGCTGCCATCCCGCTGTTCCTGACCTTCGGCCTGCTGGCTGCCCGGTTCGCCATCGCGCTGGTTTTCCTGCGCCAGGGCGTCGCCGAAATTCTTGATGCCCTCGCGCATGGCATCCATCGCTTCGGCCTGTTTGTCCAGGGCTTCGGGCAGGTTGCCTTCGCGCAGGGCCTGTTCGGCGTCGTCCATTGCACGACCGGCGCGGTCAAGCTCTTGCTGCCCCTCTTGGCCGTTTTCGCTGCCTTTGCCGGGCAGTTTGCCGTCCTTGTTCAGACCTTCCAGACGGTCGCGCAACGCTTGCTGACGCTCGGCCAGCGATTTGCCGTCCTGTCCGTCGCCCGGCTGTTCGCCCTCGTTGCCTTCCTGTCCATCCTGCAGATCGCGGAAGGCATCGTCTGACAGTTTTTGCTGATTGCGCAGGGTTTCCCCCAGATCCTTCATCGCCTGTTGGCCGGGGCCGCCCTTGCCGCTGCCTTCCCCTTGCGTGACCTGCATGTTTTCCATGAACTGCCGCAATTGTTCCATCAATTCAGCGGCTTCAGCGGTTTTTCCCTCTTCCATCAGCTGTTGCAGCTTGTCCAACATTTGCTGCAACTGATCCTGTGACATTTCAATCGAGGGGCCGCTTTCCGAGGTTTGCTCTTCGCCTTTGCGTTCGGATTCCTCGGCCAGTTCGGACATGTAGTTGTCCAAAGCCTGACGCATTTCGTCCATCAGCTCTTGAATTTCCTCGGGTGAGGCACCCCGGCGGATCGCCTCGTCCAGTCGGTCCTGCGCGCGGCGCAAGCGTTCTTGGGCCGAGGCCAGATCGCCCTCTTCGACCAGCAAGGCAATCTGCCACAGTTCTTCGGCAATCTCGTCGCGGGTGGCGATGGGCAGGTTTGCGGATTCGGTTTCAAGCCGTTTCAAAGCCACACGCAGGCGCAGGTAGGCGCGTTCGTTGCGGATGATATCTTCGGGTTTATAGGTGATGGCCCGCAGGATTTGCACGACGCGCGGGGCGTTGGCACGATGCCAAAGCAGATCGCGCCGCATTTCCACCAAGGCTGCGGCCAGCGGATCAAAAAAGCGGCGCCCGGGCAGGGTGACGCTGATGGGTTGGGCAATGCCGGTCTGGCCCGCGGCATCGGTGACGGAATACGTCAGCGTCACCGGCAGGTTGGCGAACACATGCTGCGACAGATCGTCGATGAAGGTGGATTTGATCGTATCGCGTTTGCCTTTGACGGGCAGCGACAGGTCCAGAATCACCGGGGCAACCGCTTCGGGGTCGATGGTCAGGCCAAAGCGGCGGTCGACGGCGGCCATGTCCAAGGCGATGATGACCTGCCCCCTGAGAACGCCGTAATCGTCGCTGGCCGTGTAGCCTTGCTTGAAGCGCCCATCAGCCTCGCGCCCGATGGTGGTTTCGGGGGTGACAGAGGGGGGGGTGTCCGGAGTGGCGATGACCTTCCAGTCGCGCCCGCCATCACCTTCGATCGACAATGCGCCAGACTTGGTGATCAGGAAATCGTGGTTGGGTTCCGATGCCGCGGCCGGGTCGGTGCGACCTGACACGGTTTCCGACAGGATCAGACTGCCTGCATCGCCGTAAAGCCGGACTTGCAGGCGGGTGCCGGTGGGCAGGGTCAGCGCCTCGGCGGTCTGATCGTTCAGATACAGCGTTGGTTTGCCGGTATATTGTGGCGGTTGCGCCCAGCCTTCCCATGCGGGACCAGAGGCTGCGGCGGCAGCCCCCGGTGTCAGGCCGGCGACAGACGTTACACGCCAAAGCGAGCCGAACAACACCGCCATCACCAATGCGGTCAGCGCGACATAGCGCAGCGCATAGGGATCGCGGGTGGACAGGCGCAGGTTCGGTTCCACCGGGCGGGCCGACGCGGCGCGGGTGGCCATGCGGGCGCGGTGGGCGGCCCAGACCGCTTGACTGGCCGGATCAGTGGCGCCGATGGCTTGGCTGTCCAGCAGTGCCGCGATTGGTTGGCCGGGCAGGCGCGCATCCAGCCGGACAATTGCCTCGGTGCGGGTGGGGCGACGAAAGGCGCGAATGCCGTGGACAATGGCCCAGAACAGCGCCAGCACAATGGCAACCATGCCCGCCCAGGCCGCTTCCAATGGCAATTCGTCCTGAACGCCGAAGGCGGCAGCGGCAATGGCGGCGATTGTGATGGTCCACAACGGCCATAGCGCAATCGTCAGCCGTTCGGCCCAAAGGCCGATCAGAGTCAGCCGCAGCGGCGTCTCGATCCGTTTCAGCGCGCGTTCAGGAGTGGTGTTCATACCCTCTGCCGGTTCACAACCATTCGGGAATGGTATCGCGGTTCAGTATATCTTCAAAGCTTGGACGGGCGCGGATGACGGCGAATTGATCACCGCGCACCAGCACCTCGGGGATCAGGGGACGGGTGTTGTATTCCGATGCCATCACCGCACCATAGGCCCCGGCCGAGCGGAACGCGACCAGATCGCCTTCGTGCAGGGGGGCCAAAGGCCGTGCCTTGGCAAAGGTATCCCCGGTTTCGCAGACCGGGCCGACCACATCATAAGGGTGGGGTTCGGTGGCGGCGGACGGTTCGATCACCGGGTCGATGTCATGATGCGCGCCATACATGGACGGACGCACAAGGTCGTTCATCGCGGCATCAAGGATCAGGAAATCACGCGTCTGACCTTCCTTCACATAGATCACCTTTGACACCAGAACGCCCGAATTGCCGGAAATCAGACGGCCAGGTTCAATCTCGATCTCACAACCCAGATGGCCGACCGTGCGCTTGATCAGCGCGCCGTAGTCCATCGGCAGGGGCGGAGCCTCGTTGGACCGGGTGTAGGGAATGCCCAGACCGCCCCCAAGATCAAGGCGCAAGATGGTATGGCCTTCGGCGCGCAGGCGCATCGTCAGGTCGGCGACCTTCAGATAGGCTTGCTCGAACGGTTCCAGTTCCGTCAGCTGACTGCCGATATGCACGTCGATACCGATGACCTGAAGGCCAGGCAGGCGGGCGGCTTCGGCATAGACTTCGCTGGCACGGTCGATCGGGATGCCAAATTTGTTGTCTTTCTTGCCCGTCGCGATTTTCTCGTGGGTGCGGGCGTCGACATCCGGGTTCACGCGGATGGTGATCGGGGCGACAAGGCCCATCGAGGTTGCCACTTCGGACAAGGCGCGCATTTCTGGTTCGGATTCGACGTTGAACTGACGGATGCCACCCGACAGCGCCAGCCGCATTTCGTCGCGTGTCTTGCCGACACCGGAAAACACGATGCGGTTGCCGGGAACGCCTGCGGCAATGGCCCGGCGGTATTCGCCACCTGACACCACATCCATCCCTGCGCCCAGATCGCCCAGCAGTTTCAGCACGGCGATGTTCGACAGCGACTTGATCGCAAAGCACACCAGATGCGGCAATGGCGACAGCGCTTCGGTGAACAGGTTGTAATGCCGGGTCAACGTGGCGGCGGAATAGCAGTAGAACGGCGTCCCGACCGAGGCTGCGATTTCAGACAGGGCAACGTCTTCGGCGTGCAGGCTGCCGTTGCGATAAAGAAAATGGTCCATGCGGCGGCCTCTTTTGACAACAATCCCGAAGCTATAGCAGATGCGAACGGCTTCGCAATTCGGGCCGCAAGGTGTGCGCGCTTATTCCGCAGGCGGCGCGTTGGTGATGCCAACGCTGACGTCGCCCGAAATGGCCACGCCGGGTTCGGGGCGTTCAGGCGCACCATCTGCACCGCAGGCGGCAAGGATCAGGGTGGCCAGAAGGGCTGCGTATTTCATCGGATGTCCTTACGGGGAATAGGAAATGGTGCCGCCGCCGGGAAGGCCGCCCGAGATCGACGGCGATACCGACACCCCGTTGCCACCCAGTGAAATCCCCGCATTCAGGCGCGGATCGACACAGGCAGACAGCAGCAACAGGGCAATGATCATACTGGGCATCGTGGGTCCGGCGTTGGTTTGCGCCAACCTGACCTAGCCCAGCACGGTTTTCCAGCGCGCAACTTGTTCGGCCACGCGTACAGGCGAGGTTCCGCCGTAAGACATGCGGCTGCGGACAGAATTCTCAACGCCCAGAACGGAATAGACCTCTTGGGTGATGCCGTCATGCACCGATTTCAGTTCGGTGATGGAAAGGTCGGGCAGATCGCATCCCTTGCTTTCCGCCATGGCGACCAGTGTTCCCGTCACATGATGCGCCTCACGGAAGGGCAGGTTCAGGGTGCGCACAAGCCAGTCGGCCAGATCGGTTGCCGTGGAAAAGCCCGAGGCCGCCGATGTCGCCAGCACGTCGCGGTTGGCGGCCATGTCACTGACCATGCCTGTCATCGCGGCAAGCGCCAGCATCAGGGTGTCGGCAGCATCAAACACCTGTTCCTTGTCTTCCTGCATGTCCTTGGAATAGGTCAGCGCCAGACCCTTCATGATGGTGAACAGCGCCACGGTGGCCCCCAGAATGCGGCCAAGTTTGGCGCGCAGCAGTTCTGCCGCGTCGGGGTTCTTCTTTTGCGGCATGATGCTGCTGCCGGTCGTCCATTTGTCGGACAGTCTGACGAACCTGAATTGGGCTGACGACCAGATCACCAGCTCTTCGGCAAAACGGCTCAGGTGCATGGCGCAGATCGAGGATGCCGACAGGAACTCCAGCGCGAAATCGCGGTCCGACACCGAATCAAGGCTGTTGGCGGTCGGGCGGTCAAATCCCAGGGCGGCTGCGGTCATGTGGCGGTCAATCGGAAACGAGGTTCCTGCAAGGGCTGCGGCCCCCAGCGGGCATTCGTTCATCCGCCGCCGTGCGTCTTCAAAGCGGGATTTGTCGCGGGCCAGCATCTCGACATAGGCCAGCATGTGGTGGCCCCATGTCACCGGCTGCGCGGTTTGCAGGTGGGTAAAGCCAGGCATCACCCAATCGGCACCGGCGTCGGCCTGGGCAAGAAAGGCGCGCATCAGCGCTGTCAATCCGCTGATCGCCGCGTCGCATTGGTCGCGCACCCACAGACGGAAATCGACGGCGACCTGATCATTGCGCGACCGTGCCGTATGCAACCGGCCTGCCGGGGCACCGATGATGTCCTTCAGGCGCGACTCCACGTTCATATGGATGTCTTCCAGTGCGGTCGAAAAGGTGAAATTTCCGCTCTCGATCTCTGACAACACCGTGAGCAGGCCTTCCCCGATGGCGTCGGCGTCGGTAGGTGTCAGGATACCCGTAGCGGCCAACATGGCGGCATGGGCGCGAGAGCCTGCGATGTCTTGCGCGTAAAGCCGTTGGTCAAAGCCGATCGAGGCGTTGATGGCGGTCATGATCGCGTCAGGACCAGAGGCAAAGCGCCCGCCCCACATCTGGTTGGCGGCAGTTTTTGGGGAATTGGTCATGGGAAGGGCCTTCGACATGATGCGGACGATGATGCTGGCGGTTCTTTATACGGCCTTTGCCTTTGGTGCAAATGCAGCTGATCTGGAAGGGCTGCTGGTGGGCGACATGAAGAAGCTGTCGCTGTCCGAACCAGTGGCTTTGCCAGAGGCCGTGCTGCTGGATGCGACCGATGCCGAGCATTCCCTTGATGCCTACAGGGGCAAGTGGGTGGTGTTGAACTTCTGGGCCACCTGGTGCGCGCCGTGTCGCGCGGAAATGCCTTCGTTGGACCGGCTGGCGGTGGCCATGCCCGAGATTGCCGTGGTGCCGGTGGCCACTGGGCGCAATGCGGTGGTGCAGATCGAGAAGTTCTTTGCCGATGCCGAGGTGGTCAACCTGCCGGTGTTGCGCGATCCGAAATCCGGGTTGGCGCATGCGATGGGGGTGATGGGGCTGCCGGTGACGGTGATCCTGAACCCAGAAGGGCAGGAAGTGGCGCGGCTGATCGGTGATGCCGAATGGGACACGCCGGCGGCGCAGGCGGTGTTGCGGGCGATGATTGCGCAATAGGTATGTGGCCGACTGACCGTATCGCTGCGGCCACACAGCAGGTGTTTGCCTTTGGTTCAGGCGGGGTGCCCCATTTGCCCATGCCAATCGCAACTGGTCAGATGGTCATTCACCATCCCCACTGCCTGCATGAAGGCATAGGTGATCGTCGGGCCGCAAAACTTGAATCCCTCGGATTTGAGCGATTTTGACATCGCGACCGAAAGGCTTGTCTGACTTTGCGTTTGCCCCGGTGTGGCAAGCCGGTTGGTGATCGGTTCGCCGCCCACCTGACCCCACAGAAATCTGGAAAACCCCTGTTGCGCCTCGATCCTCAGGTAGGCGCGGGCGCCGGCGATTGTGGCCTCTATCTTGCCGCGATGGCGGATGATGCCAGGGTCGGCCAGCAGGCGCAGCACCTCGGGTTCGCCCCATTCCGCAATGATTTCAGGATGAAAACCCTGAAAAGCCGTCCGAAAGCTTTCGCGCCGGCGCAGGATGGTGATCCAGCTTAGGCCGGCCTGAAAGCCTTCCAGAATCAGACACTCCCACAGGCTGCGGGCGTCATATTCGGGGCGGCCCCACTCGCTGTCGTGATAGGCGACATACAGCGGATCGGTGCCGCACCAGGCGCAGCGAGAAACGGTTTCCATGGCCGGGCCTTCAATGGTTCTAATTCAACCATTTACCCGGCCTTAATCCCTATGGCCACAATTTGTTCGCAGACCGGAAGGGGCAGCCGGTTGCAGGATGAAGGAGGCGGCGCGATGGTGCCGGAACGCAGAAAGCCGCAGATTGACGCGCGGGCGGGCTTGGGCAGCCCCCTTGGCGTGGCAATTTCGGAAACTGACCGCGCTACCATGTCGATGGTGCGGGCAGCGATTGATTCCAGGCGGCTGCGCTTGGCTTATCAGCCGGTCGTGCTGGCGCGTGATACCGACCGGCTGGCGTTTCACGAAGGGCTGATGCGGGTTCTGGACCCGATGGGCCGGGTGATTCCCGCCAAGGATTTCATGGACGCGGTCGAAAGCCATGAAATCGGGCGCGAGATTGACTGCGCCGCGCTGGAAATGGGCATGACGGCACTGGCGCGCCATCCGGGGTTGCGCATTTCCATCAACATGTCGGCGCGCTCGATTGCCTATCCGCGCTGGATGCGGGTGTTGCGTCGCGGCCTGTCGGTTTCCCCCACGATCGGAGAGCGGCTGATTTTGGAAATCACCGAAAGTTCTGCGATGCTGGTGCCGGAAATCGTCATCGCATTCATGGATGAATTGCAGCGTGAAGGCATTGCCTTTGCATTGGATGACTTTGGCTCTGGCTACACTGCCATCCGCTATTTCAAGGATTTCTTCTTTGATATCCTGAAAATCGACGGTCAGTTCGTGCGGGGAATAGACCGCGACGCCGATAATCAGGCGCTGACGGCGGCGTTGCTGTCCATTGGTAAACATTTCCACATGTTCACCGTGGCCGAAGCGGTAGAAACCGTGGCCGAGGCGGAAACCCTGCGGGCGATGGGCGTGGATTGCCTGCAAGGCTTCTTGTTCGGTGCGCCCACGATGAAACCAGCTTTCGCAGCGGTGGAACCGCGGAAAACGGCCTGAAATTGTTCCGCGTCAATGCGCCCCACTTGGAAAACTTGCTTTTCAAAGGCAGCCCGCCTAGGGCATGCTGCAGAGCGGCGCGGCACTGGCTTCGCACGGATTTTGCTTGGGAGAGGGCGTAAGGCATGACCAATGTTGTAATCGTTGCGGCGGGGCGTACCGCTGTCGGCAGCTTTAACGGGGCCTTTGGCTCTACCCCGGCGCATGTGCTGGGTGCCGCGATGATCGAGGGTGTCATTGCCCGCGCAGGCATTGACAAGGCCGAAGTGGCAGAAACCATTCTGGGTCAGGTGTTGACTGCAGGCCAGGGCCAGAACCCGGCCCGTCAGGCGCATATCCGTGCCGGACTTGCCAAGGAAGCATCGGCATGGTCGCTGAATCAGGTTTGCGGGTCGGGCCTGCGCGCCGTGGCTTTGGGTGCGATGCATGTGCAGTTGGGTGATTCGAACATCGTTCTGGCCGGCGGTCAGGAAAGCATGTCGCTGTCGCCGCACGTGGCACACCTGCGCGCCGGGCAGAAAATGGGTGATCTGAATTTCATCGACTCGATGATCCGCGACGGGCTGTGGGATGCCTTCAACGGCTATCACATGGGCATCACGGCGGAAAACGTTGCCAGTCAGTGGCAGATTTCGCGCGAGATGCAGGACGAATTCGCCTTGGCAAGCCAGAACAAGGCCGAAGCTGCGCAAAAGGCGGGCAAGTTCAAGGATGAGATCATCGCCTTCACCATCAAGACCCGCAAGGGCGATGTGGTTGTGGATCAGGACGAATACATCCGTCATGGTGCCACGCTTGAATCGATGCAGAAACTGCGGCCGGCCTTCGACAAGGAGGGTTCGGTGACGGCAGGCAATGCGTCGGGCCTGAACGATGGCGCGGCAGGTGTATTGTTGATGTCCGAGGCCGATGCGGCCAAGCGCGGTCTGACCCCGCTGGCACGGATTGCGTCTTATGCCACCGCTGGTCTGGACCCGTCGATCATGGGCGTTGGCCCGATCTTTGCAAGCCGCAAGGCGCTGGACAAGGCGGGCTGGAAGGCGGCCGATCTGGACCTGATCGAGGCGAACGAGGCCTTCGCGGCACAGGCCTGCGCCGTGAACAAAGACATGGGCTGGGACACCAGCAAAGTGAACGTCAACGGTGGTGCGATTGCCATTGGTCACCCGATTGGCGCGTCGGGCGCGCGCATTCTGAACACGCTGATCCACGAGATGGGTCGGTCTGGCGCGAAGAAGGGGTTGGCGACCCTGTGCATCGGTGGTGGCATGGGCGTCGCCATGTGTATCGAGCGCGGCTGATTGCTGGCGACATTTTGCTACAAAATGCAAAAGAGAGGCGCAATATTATTGCGCCTCTTTCGTCGTTTAGGTAACAGGATTTCAACGGCATAGCCTTGGAGGAGGAAAGCATGGCAAAGGTTGCACTGGTTACGGGTGGGTCACGCGGCATTGGCGCCGCAATTTCAGTGGCGCTGAAGGCGGCGGGGTATTCGGTGGCCGCGAACTATGCGGGCAATGACGAAGCGGCTGCGGCCTTCACCGCCAAAACCGGCATTCCCACCTATAAGTGGTCAGTCGCCGATTACGACGCCTGCGCAGCCGGGATTGCCTCGGTCGAGGCCGACCTGGGCCCGGTTTCGGTTCTGGTCAACAACGCCGGGATCACCCGCGACGCGATGTTCCACAAGATGACCCCTGGTCAGTGGAAAGAGGTGATCGACACCAACCTGACCGGTCTGTTCAACATGACCCACCCTCTGTGGTCGGGCATGCGCGATCGCAAATTCGGCCGTGTGATCAACATCTCGTCGATCAACGGGCAAAAGGGGCAGGCTGGGCAGGTGAACTATTCCGCAGCCAAGTCGGGCGACCTGGGCTTTACCAAGGCGCTGGCCGCTGAAGGTGCGCGCGCTGGTATCACCGTGAATGCCATTTGCCCGGGCTATATCGGCACAGACATGGTGCGCGCGATTGATGAGAAAGTGCTGAACGAGCGTATCATCCCGCTGATTCCTGTGGGCCGCCTGGGCGAACCGGAAGAAATTGCGCGTTGCGTGGTGTTCCTGGCTGCGGATGATGCCGGCTTTATCACCGGATCGACGCTTTCGGCCAACGGCGGGCAATTCGTGGTCTGATCCCGCGATTTCAGTCATATGGCGCGGCAGGGCACCCTGCCGCGCCATTTTCTTTGGATTTGGGTTGCGCGCCCGGGGCTTGCTTGCCTAGGGTCTGTCCTGCAACCGGGGGCAAGCATGGCAACGCCAGTGATCATCATCAAGAAACTGCCTGAACGGCATGTGCCGCTGGGGCCTGCCTTGGCTTGGGCCGCTAAAAAGCGTGGCATAAGCCGCTGGCGCATTGGTTTTGACATCGCAAAGCGCGTGATCGGGCGGCAAAAGCTGCAGCCGGATGAATATTTCATGTACGGTCTGCACCGGGGCGAAATGACCGATGCCGAGCGGGATGCCTTTGTCGGAGGCCGTGCTGTCACGGCGTTGAACAAGGCGCTGATGGGCGGCAAAAAGCGGGCGCTGGCCGATTTGATCGGTGACAAGGTGAAGATGGCGATGGTGCTGGAACGCGCCGGGCTGCCAACCACCGAAATCCGTGCGATTTATGTGCCGTGTGGCAGTCCCGGGCCGTGGCCGGTCTTGCGCAGCGCTGCCGAAATTGCAGCCTATTTGCTGGCGCCTGGCCATTTGCCCCTGTTTGGCAAGCCGCTGGCGGGATCGCGCAGCGTGGGGGCGGTATCGGTGATTTCGGCGCTGGGCGATGAGGTCGAACTGGGCGACGGGCGACGGGTTGACGCGCTTGCCCTGGCGCACGAGATCGTATCTGCCTTTGATAAAGGATATATTTTTCAAGAGCTTCTGCGGCCACACCCAGAGTTGGCGCGTCTGTCAGGCCCTGCCATCGCCTCTGTTCGGATCTACACCTTGTGGCAGGAGGCGGGTGCGGTGCCGCTTTACGCGATGATCCGACTGCCTGGGAAAGGGGCGATGGCGGATGATTTGGGGACAGGGTCTGCCAATACTGCGGCGCTTCTGGATATGGAAACGGGCAAGATCACGCGGGCCCACTTTGCCGATCATCTGGGCGGCACGACGATTGATGTCTCGCCCGTGACCGGAGTGCCTTTGCTGGGCGCGACGGTACCGGATATTGCGGAAATGCTGAATCTGGCAAAGCAGGGTCATGCGATGTTCGCGCGGCACGGTGTGATTGGCACCGATATTGTGTTGACGGATCGCGGGCCGGTCATCAACGAGTTGAATGCCAACCCCCTGCAAAGCAGCTTTCAGCGTTGCAGCGGCGTTGGCCTGTTATGCCCCAGCTTCCGCCCGTTGTTTCTGGAGGCTTTGGCGGAAAAAGGCATCACAAAACGCCAACGCGGGTTGCCCTTGCCATGACGCGCAGTGCTGCGACGCTGATCGGGTTCAGCGCGGTCTTGTTATGGGCGCTGCTGGCGCTGTTCACCGATGTGACGGCTCCGGTGCCGCCCTTTTTGCTGAACGCGCTGTGTTTTGCCATTGGCGGTGCGCTGGGTTTGATCTGGCTGGGCGTGACCGGCGGGTTTGGTGTGCTGCGCAAGGTGGGCTGGAAGGTCTATGCCTTTGGTACTGCTGCACTTTTTGGCTATCATGCCCTGTATTTCAGCGCGCTGCGGATGGCCCCTGCGGCCGAAGCCAGCCTGATCGCCTATCTGTGGCCGCTGTTCATCGTGCTGCTGTCCGGGCTTTTGCCTGGTGAGAAGCTGCGGCCCATGCATCTGTTGGGGGCCGCGATGGCTTTTGCCGGGGCGGCTTTGATCGTGCTGCGGGGGGGGGCAAGTTTTGATCCGGCGGCGCTGCCGGGATTGGGAATGGCGTTTTTGTGCGCGATCACATGGGCGGTGTATTCGGTGGCTTCGCGCGCCTTTGGCGCTGTGCCGACGGCTGCGGTGGTGGTTTATTGTCTTGCGACTGCCGTGTTGTCGTTGTGTGTGCATCTGGCTGTGGAAACAACGGCTTGGCCTGTGGGCAGCGCGGGTTGGGCCGCTGTGGTCGGGCTGGGGCTTGGCCCTGTGGGGCTTGCGTTTTTCACATGGGATGTGGGCATGAAAAAAGGCGACATCCAATTGCTGGGTGTCGCGTCGTATGCGGCACCTTTGCTGTCAACGCTTGCTCTGATTCTGGCTGGAAGGGCGCAGGCCACGCCCGCCTTGATGGTCGCAGCGGCGCTGATCACTGGCGGGGCGGTCCTTGCCGCCCGCGCCAGCCTTTCAAGGGCTAAGCCTGCGACAGGCGGGTGATTTCTTCCTTGATCTTCAGCTTTTGCTTTTTCAGCTCTGCAATGTGAAGATCATCGGTGGCGGGGCTGCGTTGCGCCTGCTGCACCTTGTCCGAGAGGTGTTCGTGCTTCTTTTTCAGTTCGACGATATGGGAAGCGACTGTCATGCAAATCCTCCATTTGATCGGGCCGATGGGTTGATTGCACCACAGTTTCGCAGCTCTGTCACCAATTCTTCATGGGCACAGAACAGGAATGTCCCTCAAATCAGCGGAATTCGTCCGACAGATCGCCGCCCATGCGCAGGATTTCGTTGGCCCGGGAAGTATAGCTTTCACGGTCGCCATCATGGGCGGGGCCCCGGTGAATCACAAATGGTGCCAGCAGGCGAAAGGCGGCGCGTCCGGTTTTGCGGGCGCGCAGGATAATGCGCAGGGCGGGGCGGCCCTCGCGCGGGGTCAGGGGCAGCACGGCGGCAGAGCCCAGTTTGCTGCCCATGGCTGCAAGAACATCGGGCAATCCGTCGGCGCCGCAGATCAAAGTCAGCCAGCCGCCGGGGGCAAGACGGGGCGTGGCAGCCTTAACCCATTGACTTAAAGGAATTTCTGCCCTCAGCGCCGTGTCACGACCGGCGTTTGGAGAAGGCGTGCCGCCGCGTGGATAATAAGGCGGGTTGGCGATGATGTGATCAAAGCCGATGCGCAAGGCCTGCGGCATATCGGCCAGATCTCCGCATTCGACCTGCAGTGCGATGCCGTTTTCGGCGGCGTTGCGGCGGGCAAGCGCGGCGTAGTCAGATTGCAGTTCCAGACCATAGAGCCGCAGATCCGGCACCCGGGCGCCAAGGCACAGCGCCGCAGCCCCCACACCACAGCCCATGTCCAGCACCGATTGACCGGGTTGCGCAGGGCATGCAGCGGCCAGAAGCACGGGGTCCGTCGCGGCGCGGTAGCCCCGCCGCGGCTGCCACAAATGCAGCTTGCCACACAGAAACGCGTCGTGGGTCAGATCCTCCATCACAGCCCGTCCGGGATACCGACATCGACCATGATCGCCCGCGCCATGAAATGATCGCGGTCGGCCACCATCAGGCGGCGCGGCAAAATGCCTAGGCCGCCTTCCAGCGCGCTCATGTGGACGTCCATCACAAAGCTGTCTATACCCTCGCCTTCAAGCAGGGCTTGGGCAAAGGCGATCACGGTGGGATCTGTGGTGCGCAGCAAAAGCTTCATGCTATGGGTTTACGCGGGGCCGTGCCCCAAAGTCGAGGCCGTTTGGCGGCAAAAGGGTTGGGGATGGGTTTGGACGACATTGCACAGAAACCGCATGACCGGCTTGCAGCCTTTCTGGCCGATGACATGGCGGCGGTGAACACCCTGATCCGTGAGCGGATGGCCAGCAAGCATGCCCCCCGCATCCCGCAAGTGACGGCGCATCTGGTCGAGGCCGGGGGCAAGCGCTTGCGCCCGATGCTGACGCTGGCGGCGGCGCGGATGTGTGGCTACGGCGGCCCCTATCACGTGCATCTGGCGGCCACGGTAGAGTTCATTCACACCGCCACGCTGCTGCATGATGATGTGGTGGATGAAAGCGAGCGGCGCCGGGGGCGGCCCACGGCGAACCTGCTGTGGGATAACAAATCGTCGGTGCTGGTGGGCGATTACCTGTTTGCCCGGGCGTTTCAGTTGATGGTGGAACCTGGCAGCCTGCGGGTGCTGGACATTCTGGCCAACGCCAGTGCCACGATTGCCGAAGGCGAGGTGCTGCAATTGACCGCAGCGCAGGATCTGGCGACGACCGAGGATATTTATCTGCAGGTGGTGCGTGGCAAGACGGCGGCGCTGTTTTCGGCTGCAACCGAAGCCGGGGCGGTGATTGCCGGGGCGTCTGATGCGCAGGTGGCGGCGCTGTTCACCTATGGCGATGCCTTGGGTGTGGCGTTTCAGATTGTCGATGATCTGCTGGATTACGGCGGGCAGGCGACGGCGATTGGCAAGAACGTGGGCGACGATTTCCGCGAGCGCAAGCTGACGCTGCCGGTGATCAAGGCGGTGGCCAAGGCCGATGCCAGCGAACGTGCCTTCTGGGTGCGGGTGATCGAGAAGGGCCAACAGGCCGACGGCGATCTGGAACAGGCGATGGCAATCATGGCGCGGCATGGCGCGATGGAGGCGGCACGGGCCGATGCTCTGGCTTGGGTGACTGTGGCGCAGGACGCTTTGGCTGTCTTGCCGGATCATCCGGTTCGGGCGATGCTGTCTGATCTGGCGGCCTATGTGGTGGCGCGGATCAACTGACCATCGCACCCGCGGCCACCCACCAATTGGGATGGTTTCTGCGCAGGGATTCGGCGGCGGTTTCGGCCTTTGCTGCGGTTTCAAACAGTCCGAAACAGGTGGCACCTGATCCTGACATCCGGGCAAGAAGGCAGCCCGGCTGTGCGGCCAGTGCCGACTTCGCCGTCGCGATCTCTGGGGCCAATGACAGGGCGGGGGGCTCAAGATCATTGCGCTGATCGACCAGCCATCGCACGACATCTGGCAGGCTGGCAAAGCGCGGGGGGGCTGGCAAGGGCGGGTTGGTCTTGCTGGGCAGGGCACGGAACACAGCTGGGGTGGAAACGCCCACACCCGGATTGACCAGCACCAGATGCGCAGGCGGCAAGGGCGGGATGGGGGTCAGGGTTTCACCAATCCCCGTCATGCGCACTGCGCGCGAAATCAGGCAGACCGGCACATCTGCCCCAAGGCCCAGCACCGTGGCCGCATCGGGCAGGGGCAGGCCCCACAGACGCGACAGCCCGCGCAAGGCGGCGGCGGCATCTGCCGAGCCGCCGCCGATGCCAGAGGCAACCGGCAGGTGCTTTTCAAGTCGAATGGCTGCACCCCTCCCCCCCCCAAAGGCCCGGGCGGCGCGCAGGATCAGATTGTCATCAGACACGGGCAGGTTGGCGGCTTGGGGACCGGAAATCGTCAGATCAAGATCATCGGCCGACTCAATGGTCAGCCGATCACCCACGCTGGCGAACACCACCAGACTGTCCAACAGGTGATAACCGTCATGCCGCTGTCCTGTGACATGCAGGCACAGGTTGACCTTGGCTGCGGCGATCTCAATCATTCGCCGCCGCGTTGACCGGCTTCAGCGGTGCTGCCCCTTCAGAGGCCAGAACCGCGTCCAAGCCTTTTTCAAGTTTCAACCGGATGCGGGCGGCGTCTTTCTCGGCAGGTTCAAAGGACAGCGCGCGGTGCCACTGGAATTCTGCCTCACGTGTCCGCCCCACGGCCCAATACACATCGCCAAGGTGATCGGTGACGATCGGGTCGACAGGTTCCAGCAAAGACGCCTGCTCCATCGGGGCCAAAGCGTCTTCATAGCGGCCAAGGCGGAAATAGGCCCAGGCCAGACTGTCGATGATATAGCCCGAATCCGGTTGGGCTGCGACGGCGCGCTGGATCATCGACAGCGCCTCATCCAGCTTTTCGCCGCGATCGACAAAGCTGTAGCCCAGATAGTTCAGAACCTGCGGCTGGTCCGGATCCAACTCCAGCGCCTTGCGCATATCCGCTTCGGCGGCGTCAAACGTGCCAAGGCGTTCGTGGCAAATGCCCCGGCTGTAGAACAACGCCCAGTGTTGCCTGCCGGGGGTGGGGATCATCGCAATCGCGGCGTCATAGGGCTTGAGCGCCTCGGCAAAGCGTTCGTCACGGCGCAAACCATCCCCCAGGGCAAGTTGTACCGTCAACAGGTTGCCATGGCTGCGGGCCAACGCCTGAAGGATTTCCAGCGACGCCTCTTTGCGCCCGGCGGCAAAAGTGGCTTCGGCACGGCCCAGTTCGGCAAAGTGGAAGGCCGGATCGGTGGGGGAAATTCTGGCGTAAACCTCGGTTGCCAGATCATGCTGTCCCTGCTGTTCCAGCAAGCCTGCCGTCATCAGGATCGCCTCGGTGTGGTCGGGGCGCAGGTGGGCCGCAGTGCGGGTGTAGATCATGGTGTATCCATCATCCGCTTCGCCGTTCAGGGCCGAGGCCATGGTGAAAAACACCTCGGCGATGCCTTCGGTTGCGGTGCGGGTGATGTCGAAGGGCAGGGGCTCACCGGCAACCAGACGCCGGCGCAGATCATCGACCTGCAGGTCTATGCCGGGTGTAAAGCTGCGGTCCAGCAGGGCGATGGCGTCAGGGTTGCGTTCAAGCTGGCTCAGGATTTCGACATGTGCAATCACGCCGCGTCGCATCACCACCAGCGGCCCTGCAGCGCGGCCTGACAGTATCTCATCGGCACCCTCAAAATCCCCTGCCGAGGCCAGTGCCAAGGCCTTGTGATACAGACCGAACGCCTCTAGCCCCTTGGTGGCGGTGATCCTGTCAAAGGTTTCCAGCGACTCCGACATCCGGCCCAGCCCCAGTTTGGCCCAGGCACCCAGCATGTCATCCAGCAAGGCCCCGGCCGAATGGCCCGCCGCCGATAGCGCCAGCATGCCCTCGAAGTTGCCCGACTGCGCAAGATCGGCCATTTGCGCGATAAAAGCACTTTGACTTTTTGCGCCGCTGTCGATCAGGCGGCGGGCGGCATCGGCGGCCAGACCCATCTCGCCAATCCCGATGTTGGCGACAACCGCACCCTCAAGCAGGCCGGGGTTGGTGGCATCGGCCAGCATCGCCCGCGCAAACCACGCGGCGGCAGCGCGATAATCGGCCTCGCTGGCGGCCACGGTGGCGGCAAGGTAAGCCCCGGCATCGCCGTCCTGCGCCATGACAACGTGTGGAGGGATCAAGGTGGTCAGTGCCAAAAGGGCCAAGCTGCGGGTCGTCAGGCGAAATGGCATCCGGGGCGGCTCCTGTGGGGCATTGGTTCAAAGTTAGTCATGCAACCGCGCAAACGCAATGCGGGCCGGGGGCGTATCGCCCTCGGCCCGCACAACTTTACGCATATGGCTGCATTTGTCAGATCACTTCTGCGAGGGGGCAGAAACGGTAGGTCACA
The DNA here is from genome assembly GCA_964497815.1 of uncultured Cypionkella sp. Taxonomy (GTDB): domain Bacteria; phylum Pseudomonadota; class Alphaproteobacteria; order Rhodobacterales; family Rhodobacteraceae; genus Cypionkella. Next base: position 4,729 of record CAZCFC010000008.1, on the reverse strand, counting down.
TGTTCGGATAGTTCGGCCCGCCGCCACCCATTGGCGTGGTCCAGGTGATGTTTTGTGACGGGTCCTTGATGTCGCAGGTCTTGCAATGCACGCAGTTCTGAAAGTTGATCACAAAGCGCGGATCTTTGCCCTGCTCGCTGACCACCTCATACACCCCGGCCGGGCAATAGCGCTGCGCGGGTTCGGCATATTGTGGCAGGTTCACCAGAATCGGCACCGAAGGGTCACGCAGTTTCAGATGGGCGGGCTGGTTTTCGTCGTGGTTGGTGGCCGAAAACGCCACGTTGGTCAGGCGGTCGAACGACAGCACGCCATCGGGTTTCGGGTAGTCGATCGGTTTGTGATCCTTGGCCAGTTCGGTGGCTTCGGCGTCGTTCTTCCCGTGCTTCAGCGTGCCCAGAATAGTGAAGCCCAAGGTGTTGGCCCACATATCGGCACCACCCAGCAACAGCGAGGCAACAAGGCCGTATTTTGACCACAAAGGTTTGACGTTGCGAACTTTTTTAAGATCCTGGCCTATTGGGCCGCCGCGCACCATCACTTCGTATTCGGCCAACTCATCCCCTTGCCGCCCGGCGTGCAGGGCCACAAAGGCCGCCTCTGCCGCAGCAATCCCCGACAGCATGGCGTTGTGGTTGCCCTTGATGCGGGGCACGTTCACAAGACCAGCCGAGCAGCCCAGCAGCGCCACGCCCGGGGCCACCATCTTGGGGATGGACTGCAAGCCGCCTTCGGAAATCGCCCGCGCGCCGTAGGCCACACGTTTGCCGCCTTTCAACAATTCAGCCACCATCGGGTGATGCTTGAAGCGCTGAAATTCCATGTAGGGATAAAGATGGGGGTTCTTGTAGTTCAGATGGACGACAAAGCCCACATAGACCTGATTGTTTTCAAGGTGATAGATAAAACTGCCGCCCCCGGCGTTTGATCCCAAAGGCCAGCCCATGGTGTGCGTCACGGTGCCCAGCTTGTGCTTGGCCGGGTCAATCTGCCAGATTTCCTTCATGCCAAGGCCGAACTTCTGCGGGCAATGACCTTTCGAAAGGTCATACTTGGCAATGACTTCCTTGGCCAAAGACCCGCGCACGCCCTCAGACAGGAACACATATTTCCCCAACAGCGCCATGCCCGGCTCATAGTTCGGGCCCGGCGTGCCATCGGCGTTCTTGCCAAATTCGCCCGCAACCACGCCACGCACTGCGCCGTTGTCGCCATAAACCAGTTCCGAGCATGACATGCCCGGGAAAATCTCGACGCCCAACTCTTCTGCCTGTTGCGCCATCCAACGACAGACGTTCGCCATGGACACGATGTAGTTGCCGTGGTTGTTCATCAAGGGCGGCATCGGGAAATTCGGGATGCGCATCTGCCCGGCTGGGCCAAGAATGTAGAAATTGTCGCTGACAACCGGGGTCTTGATCGGCGCACCGCGCGCCGCCCAGTCCGGGATAAGCGCGTCAAGCCCCGACGTGTCCAGCACCGCGCCGGACAGGATATGTGCGCCAACTTCGGAACCTTTTTCCAGCACCACCACCGACAGGTTGCTGTCCAGTTGCTTCAGCCGGATCGCCGCCGACAGCCCCGCAGGCCCCGCGCCGACGATGACAACGTCATATTCCATAGCTTCGCGGGTGACGGGCTGCGACATGAGACTTCCTTCCGGCCGGACATGATGTTGGACGTGTTGTTGCCCCAAGGTGCGGGCGGGGTCAACCATGACGCAACATCCAACGGGTAATTGGCAGCGCTGACGCAACTTTCTTTCCCTCATGCGACGGGCTGGCGCTTATTCCCGCCATGCCCCCTTGCAATCTTGCGGGCGCTCGGTTCTGTTGGCGGCAGTGTGGCAAGAGGTCATGGTCCAACCCGGACCGTGACCTTGTTATTTGCGTGAGAAGGCCAATGGAAAAAATTCCGATGACGCGCGCGGGCTTCACCGCGCTGGACGAAGAGCTGAAAGTGCTGAAATCGGTGGAACGCCCCGCCGTGATCCGCGCCATCTCCGAAGCGCGAGAGCATGGCGATTTGTCGGAAAACGCCGAGTATCACGCCGCCCGTGAAAAGCAGAGCTTCATCGAAGGCCGCGTCAAAGAGCTTGAGGCGATCATTTCCCTGGCCGAGGTGATTGACGTCTCGAAACTGTCGGGCACCGTCAAATTCGGTGCCACCGTGGTTTTGGTTGATGAAGACACCGATGAGCAAAAGACCTATCAGATCGTCGGAGAATCCGAGGCTGATATCGAGCGAAATCTGCTGAACATCCGCTCGCCTCTGGCGCGCGCGCTGATCGGCAAGGATGAAGGCGACTCGGTCGAGGTGAAGACACCCGGCGGCCAGCGCAGCTATGAGATCGTGTCGATCAAGTTCATCTGAACCCTTTGCCCGACCTGTCTGGGACCAATACATGAACGACGCCGAAGAAAAGCCCCGGGACCTGGGGTTGTATGCCCGCAGCGATGGCGATTCCAAACCGACCGCCACGGAAATCGTGGCAGGGGGGCTTTGTCTGGTCTGGGTGTTTGCCGTCGCGGCCTATGTCTACACAGGGCCGCAGGATGCCGGGTCTTTGGGGCTGGTTCTGACGCTGTTGGTGGTGTTCCTGCCTTTGGCTTTGATCTGGGCTGCGGTCACGACCCTGCGGTCGGTGCGCGGTTTGCGGGCCGAGGCGGCGCGGTTGCAGGCGACGGTTGACGCGATGCGGCAAGCCTATGTCAGCAGTCAGCAGGCGGGCGTCGCAGTGAAGCCGTCGGTCGAAAAGCGGCTGGATGAAATCGCGGCGGCTGCACGGCAGACCGAAACCGCACTGGCCAGTTTCACCTCGCGACGCGACGCGGGGCTGACGGTGCCGTCGGCGGATCGCAAGGCGGCATTGGCCGCCCCGGTGCCGCAGCCCGAGGCCGAACAGCCCGGTCTGGCCTTGGGTACGCCTGCCGATGATCTGCGCGCGCCGTTGTCCGTGGCTGATTTCATCCGTGCGCTGCAATTTCCCGAAAGCCCGGATGACCGCGCCGGATTTCGCGCGCTGCGGCTGGCGCTTGAAGATCGCAACGTCGCCAAACTGATCCGAGCCGCGCAAGATGTGCTGACCCTGCTGTCGCAAGAAGGCATCTTCATGGATGATCTGAAGCCCGACCGTGCCCGCCCGGAACTGTGGCGGCGTTTTGCGGGCGGCGAGCGGGGGCGCGGAATCGCGTCTTTGGGCGGAGTTCGCGATCGGTCGTCTTTGGCGCTGACAGCGGGGCGGATGCGCGAGGATCCGGTGTTCCGTGATGCTGCGCACCACTTCCTGCGCACCTTTGACCGTACGTTTGTCGAGTTTGAAAAGCACGCCAGCGACGCCGAACTGGCCGATCTGGCCGATACCCGCACCGCACGCGCGTTCATGCTGTTCGGACGCGTCACCGGGACATTCGATTAAGCACCGATCCTTGCGCCACCCCGGCCTTGGGCCAAACACGGCTGCCAAAGGCTTTGGCGGGTGATGCCGGGTGCCTCCGGCGGGGGTATTTGGAACAAGATGAAACCAAAGGCGCCTTTCTATAGCGCCTTGATCATGGTGTGGCTGCGCCGGAAGCCAAATGCATGGCGCAGCAGGCCGATGTCATCCGTTTTTTCGATGGTAAAGCCAAGCCTTTCGTACAAGGCGCGGGCGCGCCAGTTGGTGTCGATGACGTCAAGGCGGATGTGGCTGTAGCCGCGCGCGGCCCCCTCGTTGCAGATTGCCGCCATCAGGGCCGATCCAATGCCGATGCCGCGCGCGGCAGGGGCAACACAGATGCCGTCCAGCAGGAAGCGGTCATTGTCGATCTCTCGCCCCAGCCCCCACAGCAGCGGCATGCGCCAGGCCATGCCGGTCAATCCATAGACCGCGCGCATGTCCGAAGCCGTGCCCCCGGCAAAGCTGCCCGCCGGAGTTTTGTAGCCCGCCATGCCCAGCAGCGCACCGTTCTCGGCCAGCGCCACGATGGCATGATCCCGTTGAATAACCCGGACCAGATAGCGCAAGGCTTTGGGGTAAGGCTCCATGACCCGCCCCAGCTTGCCGCCAAAGGCCTGCCAATACAGGGTGGCCGCATCGGCCAGCAGCCGTTCGGGAATACCGTGGTGCAGGGTCATGGTCACAGGGCGGCCAGCAAGGTGTCTTCGTGGCCTGCGCCAAGGATCCAGCCTTCCTCTTGCGCGATGGCGGGGGTGTCGAACAGCGGGGCAAGCAAGCCGCCCTGCGACAAGGTGTAAAGCGCGCGCGACAGCAGGCGGACCTGCCATTGATCCAGTATCTCGTCGGCGGAAATGGCAGAGTTCGCAATGCCGCGGGCCACTGCCCTGGTGATGATCGAGGGGTAGACCTCGGCCAGAACAAGCGGGGCGTCCACCGTGTCAAAGGGCCATACCTTGCAGCCGGGGCGCTGCGCGATCCGGTGGATCATCGGCAACCCCGTCAGTGCCTGCGAGCCGACTGACCCCGCGCCCATCAACTGCCAGACCGGGCTGGTCTTTGGCAGCAGCCGTTCGACCGCCCGACGTTCAGACAGGTTTATCGCGGGGTAATCAACAGATTTCAAAAAGGGCAGATGCGCAATGTCATGCGTCTGCGGCCGGCCCCAGAACGGCCCTGCCTGCGGATGAAACAACGCGTTGATCTGGGCCCCAACCGCCAGACGGTTGGTGCTGTTTTGTGCGTCATCTGTGATCCGGGTGGCCAACCAATGCCAAATGGCGCGTGCCGTGC
>CAZCFC010000007.1:0-26538 GCA_964497815.1 uncultured Cypionkella sp. | reverse complement strand
AAGTGCAACATCTGCGCCTGACGCCCCTGATGCGCCTGCCCAACGGCTTTCAACGCTTTCGCCTGCAGCTTTGATCGGCTATTCGGACGGCATCCAACCGGGGGGCTTCGATGTTTGATGCCATTCTTTTCGACCTAGACGGCACGCTGATTGATACCGAAAGCCTGGCCATGGCGGCTGGAATCGCCGCTTTTGCCGATCTGGGCCATCCGGTGACATTGGATTTCCTGCATTCTCTGGTGGGGGTCGATCTGCCCACGGCATCGCAACGCATCGCCCACAGCCACCCGACGCTGGATCAGGCGGCGCTGCATCCGGTCTGGCAACAGGGCTTTGTTGCCGCGATGGACCGCGACGGGCTGGCAATGAAATCCGGCGCGCTTGACCTTTTGACGGCGCGGCTGCGACCGATGGCGCTTGTCACCTCGTCGGGGCGGCACGAGGCCCATCGCAAGCTGGCCAAGGTTGGCATTGCCGATCATTTCGACGTGGTGATCACGCTGGATGACGTGACCGCCCCCAAACCGTCACCCGCGCCCTATCTGTTGGCGGCGGAACGGCTGGGCGTGGATCCGACGCGGTGTCTGGTGTTCGAGGACAGCGAAACCGGGGCCGAAGCCGCCCACCGCGCGGGCTGCTTTGTGGTGCAGGTGCCCGATGTGGCCCCCAGCACAGGCCGCTGGGCGCATCATCTGGCCGATGATCTGCTGGCGGGGGCGCGACTGGCGGGGTTGCTGATCTGACACGCTGCCGCGGTTTCACAAATGTGCAACCACAGCCTTGGCCCGGTCCGATCCTCTGGCCGGGGTTCGGCGTGACCCCGGGCGGATCGAACGGCACCATCGCCCGCATGACAAGCGATTTTCCCCAAGCCCCCGCTTGCACAACGCACCCGTCCCGCCTATATGAACCGATGAGAGGTTGGCGCGGGTAAGCGCCTCGCCAACCCGGTCAGGTCCGGAAGGAAGCAGCCGTAACGAGCCCCGCTTGGGTCGTTGTCAGCCTCTCACCCTCACCCTTTCCTCTTCTTTGCACGGTTGCCGTTTTGGCGGTTCGATAAGACTTGTCTAAAATTGTCATCCTCTGTGCGCAAATATCCCACGGGGGAGTCGCATCGCGCTTTGCGATGGGACGGGGGTGTGAAACCCCCGTTTTGTCACCTCAGGCGCCGGGGTGATGGCAGGCGATCTGATGGCTGTCGCCCACCAATGCGGGCACCTGAGCGGCGCAAATTTCGGTGGTCTTGGCGCAGCGCGTGCGGAACACACAGCCCGAAGGCGGGGCCATCGGGGATGGTAAATCCCCAGACAGTTCAACCACTTGTTTGGCGCGTTCCTTGATCGGATCCGGGATTGGCACCGCTGACAGCAGCGCCTGGGTGTAAGGGTGCATTGCCCCGGAAAACAGATCGGCGCTGTCGGCCACTTCCATCACCCGGCCCAGATACAGCACCATCACCCGGTCGGAAATATGCTTCACCACGGAAAGGTCATGCGCGATGAAGATCATCGCCAGCCCCAATTCGCGCCGCAACTCGGCCAGCAGATTGATGACTTGTGCCTGAATCGACACATCCAGCGCCGACACTGGTTCATCGCAGATCAGCAGACGCGGTTCACAGATCAGCGCCCGCGCGATGCCGATGCGCTGACATTGCCCGCCCGAAAACTCATGCGGATAGCGGTTGATCTGATTGGGCAGCAGCCCCACGCGGTCCATCATCAACTGCACCCGCGCCTTGATTTCAGACGCAGGCAGGCCGGGGTGATGGGTTTTCAACGGTTCCGCAATGATCTGGCCAATGGTCATGCGCGGGTTCAGACTGGCCAGAGGATCCTGGAACACCATCTGAATATCGGCCCGGTACGGCAGCATTTCGCGCCGCGACAGCGCCAGCAAATCCTGCCCGCCCTGCCAGACCACCCGCCCGGTCGCAGGCACCATCTGGATCAATGCCCGCGCAAGGGTGGATTTGCCGCAGCCAGATTCCCCCACGATACCAAGGGTTTCCCCAGCGTTCAGCGCAAAGTTGACCCCGTTCAGCGCCTGCAGGGCGCGCGGTTTGGTCCAGGGCATGTCGCCTTCGCGGCTGATGTGAAACGTCACGCGCAGGTCACGGGCCTCAAGCAGGGCGGTCATGCCAACTCCTCCAGCGAGCGGTTGCAGGCGCGTTTGCGGCCCGGCGCAAATTCGGTCAGCGCAGACAGCCGATCGCGGCAATCATCCCCGGCATGGTCGCAACGCGGTGCAAAGGGGCAGCCTTTTTGCGCCCGCGTCATGTTGGGGGGGGATCCGGGGATGCTGTCCAGTTCCGCCCCATGCTGATCCACACGCGGGATGGCGCGCAACAGGCCCCGCGTATAGGGGTGTGAGGGCGCGTAGAACAGTGGATCGACGGGCGATTGCTCCATCACCTGACCGCCATAAAGCACGATCACCTCGCGACAAAACCCCGCGATCACGCCCAGATCGTGGGTGATCAGAATCGTTGCCATCCCGAAATCGCGCTGCAGATCGGCCAGGAGGTGCATGATTTGCGCCTGCACTGTCACGTCCAGCGCGGTGGTCGGTTCGTCTGCGATCAGCAGGTCGGGCTTGCACAAAAGGCTCATCGCGATCATCGCGCGCTGACGCATGCCGCCGGAAAATTCGTGTGGATACAGGCGGATACGGCCCCGCGCGTCGGGGATCTTCACGGCGTCCAGCATGCGGATGCATTCCGCAATTGCGGCAGATTTGCTCATCCCCTTGTGATGGATCAGCGATTCCGCCATCTGATCGGCCACCCGCATATAGGGGTTCAGAGAGGTCATCGGATCTTGAAACACCATCGCGATGTGGTTGGATCGGATGGCGTTGATCTGCCGGGCGGGGGCGTTCAGGATTTCAGCCCCGTCGAATTTCACCGACCCGCGCGCGGTGCCGTTCTTGGCCAGAAGCCCCATGATGGCAAAGGCCAGCTGGCTTTTGCCCGACCCGGATTCGCCCACGATGCCCAAGGTCTCGCCGCGGTTCAGTGCAAAGCTGACGCCGTTGACAGCGTTGACGGTGCCGTCTGCGGTGGCAAAGCTGACGCCCAGATTTTTGATGTCCAGCACCATATCAGCGGTCCTTCGGATCAAGCGCATCGCGCAGGCCATCACCCACGAAGAAAAACGCAAACATGGTGACGACGAAGAAGAACAACGGGAAGGCCAGCTGCCACAGCGTGCCATAGTTCAGCGTGCCCGCGCCTTCGGAAATCAGGCGGCCAAGTGACGTCAGCGGTTCCTGTACACCAAGTCCAAGGAACGAAATGAAACTTTCGGTCAGGATCATTTCCGGGATCAACAGGGTGGCATAGACCGCCACAATCCCCAGCAGGTTCGGCACGATATGGCGCAGGATGATCAGCCAACCGGGAACGCCGGTGGCCTGCGCGGCCTCGATGAACTCGCGGCCCTTCAGGGTCAGCGTCTGGCCCCGCACGATTCGCGCCATCGACAGCCATGACAGCAGGCCGATGCCGACGAACAGCATCGACAGTGACCGCCCGAACATCACCAGCAGCAGGATGATGACAAACATGAATGGAATCGCCAGCAGGATATCGACAATCCGCATCATCACCTGATCCGTGCGTCCGCCGACATAGCCTGCAATCGCGCCGTAAAGTGTGCCGACCACAACCGAAATCACCGCGCCGATGATGCCGACGATCAGGGAAATGCGGGTGCCTTGCGCGGTGCGCGCAAACAGATCGCGGCCCAGATCATCGACGCCAAAGTAATGGCCGTTGGCAATCGAAGGCTGGCCCTGCTGTGCGGCCATCCCCATGATGGCCCAGTCGATTTCCTCATAGGCCCAATGCGCGATGCTTTCGCCCAACAGCGCGTAAAGCGTGACAAAGCCCAGCATCACCACCCCCGCCACTGCCGCCTTGTTGCGCATGAACCGTCGCCGCGCGTCGGCCCAAAGCGAGCGGCCCTTCACCTCGTCCAGATTGGCCAGCCGTGCCGCCAATGCCGCCATGTCGATCGTGCTAAGGGTCATCGCCTAGTACCTGATCTTCGGGTCAATCCACGCATACAGGATGTCGACCACAAGGTTGAACACGATGGTCAGAAAACCCACCAACAAGGTCACGCCCATCATCACCGCATAGTCACGGTTCAGCGCGGCATCGACAAAGGCCTTGCCGATGCCCCCGGTGGAAAAATACATGTCCACCACCACAGACCCCGTGATCATCGCCACAAAGGCCGGTCCCAGATAGGAAATCACCGGGATCAGCGCGGGTTTCAGGGCGTGGCGCAGGATCACCTTCCACGTCGGCAGGCCCTTGGCGCGGGCGGTGCGGATGTGGTTTGATGTCATCACCTCAAGCATCGACGACCGGGTGATCCGCGCGATAGAGGCCATGTAGGACGTTGATAACGCGATCATCGGCATGATCACATAGGGCCATCGCCCGCCCTCCCAGCCGCCGCCGGGCAACCAGCCCAGCCACAGGGTGAAGACCAGCACCAGAATGGGGGCCATCACAAAATTTGGCAGCACCTGCGCGCCGATGGAAATGCCCACGGCAAGATAATCCAGCCAAGTGTTGTGGAAGATCGCCGCCATCACCCCCAGCGAAATCCCCGCCACCACGGCAAAGACAAAGGCCAGAGAGCCATAGGTCAATGTCACGGGAAAGCCCTGCGCGATGATCTCGTTTACCGTGCGGTCCTTGTAGATAAAGGACGGTCCGAAATCGAAATGCGCCACGATGCCCCAGACGTATGAGATCATCTGGCGCCACAGCGGCTGGTCCAGCCCGTATTTGGCGTTCAGGTTGGCCATGATTTCGGGCGGCAGTTTCTTTTCGAAGGTGAACGGCCCGCCGGGGGCTGCGTGCATCAACAGAAAGGACAGCACGATCAGGATCAGCAGCGTCGGGATTGCCACCATGATCCGCTTGAAAATGAACGACAGCATGGGAACGCCTTACCACAAAAGGGCAACAGCCGGGCACGGCCCCCGATGCAGGGGGCCGTCCTGGTCCGCAGATCAACCGATCACTTCTGAATGCGGTACAAGTCTTTGGCATACCAGGTTTGCTGCACGTTGTTCTGGGGCAAGCCTTTGATGTCAGATTTGATCATGTCGACCTTGGCGTAGTGATAGATCGGGATCATCGGCATGTCCTGCGCCAGCAGTTCCTCGGCGCGGGTGTAGTTCGGCGTCGGGTCCGCCATGGTTTTGGCGTCCTTCAGCAACTGGTCATATTCGGCATTGGCGTATTTGCCGTCGTTGTGGCCAGAGTACCCGGTGAACAGATCAAGGAAAGTCGATGCCTCGTTGTAGTCGGCGCACCATGCATAGCGGGCCATTTCAAAATCGCCGGCCAGCATCTTGTCGGTGTGAACCTTCCATTCATAGTTGTTCGGCGTCAGTTCCACGCCCAGCTTTTGCTTCCACAACTGCTGCACCGCCACCGCGATTTTCTGGTGTGCCTCTGATGTATTGTAGTTCAGCGTCAGCTTCAGCGGATTGTCCGGGCCAAAGCCCGCTTCGGCCAGAAGGGCCACGGCCTTGGCGTCGCGATCGGCCTGGGTCCAGCCTGCATAGTCGATGGTGGGCATCACAAAGCCGTTCATCGCCCAGTGCGTCCAGTTGTAGGCGGGCTTCTGGCCACCTTGCAGGATGTTGTTCACCACGATGTCGCGGTCCAGCGCGTAGGACAGCGCCTTGCGCACGCGCACATCCTTCAGGGCCGGATTGCCCTTACCTTCGGCGATGTTGTAAATATAGGTGTAGGAACAGGAATATGGCGTGGAAATCGCCTCTTCCGGGAACTCGGCCGACAGCCGCGGATACTGGCCCGCGGGGACCTGCGTGCGGTCCAGTTCTCCGGCCTGATAGCGGGTCAGGGCGGCGTTTTCATCGTTGATCGTGGTGCCGGTGACCGGTGACATGATCACAGTGGCGGCGTTCCAGTAGGTTGGGGATTTCTCCATCACAACCTTTTCGCCGGGCAGGTGTTCTTTCAGGACATAGGCACCGTTGCCGACCAGATTTTCGGTTTTTGTCCAATCCGCGCCGAACTTGTCGACGGTGGCCTTATGGCTGGGGAAGGTTGACGAATGCGTCAGCATTTTCGGGAAATAGGGCAGAGGGGCCAGGATCTTGACCTCAAGCGTGTGGTCATCCACGGCCTTGACGCCCAGATCGGCGGCGGGCTTGGTGCCTGCGATGATCTCGGCGGCATTGGCCACCTGCATCAGTTCCATGTACCACGCATATTCCGACGCAGTTTTGGGATCGACCAGCCGCTGCCAGCCGTTGACGAAATCACCCGCGACAACCGGGTCGCCATTCGACCATTTCGCATCGGTGCGCAATTTGAAGGTGTAGGTGGTCAGATCGTCGGAAATCACGTGTTCCAGCGCGACGCCGGGCACACGATTGCCATCGCCGTCTTCGTTATAAAGGCCCTCGAACAGCGACCGGATCACATCGGAATCCTCAACCGACGATGCCAGTTGCGGGTCCAGCGACTTTACCGCGTCCAGCATCCAATAGGTATAGGCCTGATTTTCGGCCAGTTCTTCGCCCGATACCGGGTGCTTTTCGGCCAGTGCCGCGCCTGCGAAGGCAAAGCTGAGAATGGTGGTCAGCAGAAGGTGCTTTTTCATCGTTTATCCTCCTTGAGTTGTGTGCGTGGTCTGATGCCACGATCATGCATTGACAGTAGGCGCTGGGAAAATGGAAACAAGCGCATTCCGACCGGTCAACGCCGCGACGTTCCGTCGTTTTGCCGCATGACGCGGGCGATCTGCTTTGATGCAGCGCAAGTGCCCTAACGGCAACCGTTTTCCGACGGAGGGGCCGGACCGGGTTGGGCCGGCGGGGCCGACACCGTTCGGCCCCCGCCCCCGCAGCGGTCAGCGCCGCATGGGCAAGGTGAAGACCGCCTCGAACCCATCAGGACGCCCGACCGCAGGTGACAACAGGTTCAATTGTCCGGTTGACCCCTCGGCAATGGCCCGCGCAATGGACAGGCCCAGACCGCTGCCGTCGCTGCCCGTGGTGCCGCGTGCAAAGCGAGCAGTCAGACCGCCTAGCACATCGGGTGCAAGTGCGGGGCCGTCGTTCAACACCCGCAAGTGGCCGTCCCGCAGCACAACTTGCACGGCGCTGCCTGCGGGGCTGTGTTTCACGGCGTTTTCGATCAGGTTGCGCGCCAGGATCGCAAAGGCGTCGGCGTCGATGTCGGACAACACCGGGGCATCCGCCATCTGCAAACCCAACCGCCCCCGTGCAAAGGCGAAATCTGCCACCACCAGCCGCAGGATCGGCCGCATGTCCTGTGGTGCCTCGGCCCGCATCCGCCCGCCCTCGGCCCTTGCCAGTTGCATCAGCTTTTCCGACATGCGGTTCAGGCGGCGCAGGGATGTCTCGATATCCGCCGCCCGCTGCGCCACCGCCGTGCCTTCGGTTTCCGCCATCAGCCGCTGTGTCTGCGCCAGTGCCGCCGCCACCGGGGTGCGCAATTCATGGGCGGCATTGGCGGTAAAGCTGCGCTCGGCCTCCAGTGTGCGGCGCAACCGTGCCAGCAATTGATTGACCGCCTGCGCCACCGGTGAAAGTTCGTCCGGCAACGTCCCCATCTGCACCGCAGACATATCCCCGCCACCGCGCGTGGCCAGTGCCGCACTGAACGCGCGCACCGGGCGCAGGCTGCGCCGCACCAGCACCACACTGCCGATCAGGCTTAGGGGGATCAGCGCCAGCAGCGGCAGCGCCAGCGCCCACAGGGTTTCGCGGGCCACCTCGTCGCGGTGGGACAGCGGTTCGGCAATCACTAGGGTGATCTCGCCCTTGAGTGCCGCATCAAAGTACAGTCGATGTGACGCGGTGTTGGCAAATCCGCTGCGCTGATACGGGGGAAAATCATCGGCTTCGGCGGCGTGTGATTGCAGAAGGATGCGCCCCTTGGCGTCGCGCACCAGATAAGTGAACAGCTCGGCATGGCTTTGCAGTGCCGCGATGCGCTGAGCAATGCCTTCCTCTTCGCGTGCGATGATGTCCACGACGGCCAGTTGCAGCACCCGTTGCCCGGTTTCCTGCAAGGCCGAGTCCGAAACCTCGTTCATCTCTCCGCGCAGGATCTGGGCGGTGATCAGCGAGGTTGCGATCCAGACCACCGTCAGCCCCAGCCCGATCGCCGCCGCCAACCGCCCCTGAAGCGAGGTCAGCTTCATGGGCTGCCCAGCCGATAGCCCAACCCGCGCGCGGTTTCCACCGTGGCATGCCCCAGCTTTTTGCGCAGGCGGCTGATGTGAACCTCGATCGTGTTGCTTTCGATTTCGGTGTCGAAGGAATACAGGTGGTCCTCAAGCTGTGCCTTGGACAGCAGCTGGCCGGGGCGCTGGACAAAGGCTTCGAACAGCACCCATTCCCGCGCGGTCAGTTGCACGGGCTTGCCCGCGCGCCGCACCGTCCGCGATGCCAGATCAATCTCAAGATCGCCATGGGTGATCAGCGGGTTCGGATTGCCGGAATAGCGTCGGGCCACGGCGTTCAGGCGGGCCGACAGTTCGGAAAGATCGAACGGTTTGACCATATAGTCATCGGCTCCGGCGTTCAGCCCTTCGATCCGGTCGCTGATCTGGTCCATCGCGGTCAGGATGATCACGGGCGTCACATTGCCCGCCGCCCGCTGTCGGCGCAAAAAGGGCAGGCCGCGACCGTCGGGCAGCATCAGGTCCAGCAGCACAAGGTCATAACCCGCCGCCGCCAGATGGTCGCCCGCCGCGTCCAGCCGTGTCACCCAATCCACCGAGTGCCCATCCGCCGCGATCTGGTCGCGCACCGCCGCGCCCAGCACCGTGTCATCCTCGATCAACAGCACCCGCATCCGGCCCAACCCTGTGTTCTGTGCGCCCTTCTGGCGGGCGAACCTGACAGCTGCCTGACGGTGACGCTTTTGCATCTTCAGGCTGCCGTCAGGTTGACGTTGTAGAAACCATTATCACGATCTGCTGCGGGGGCTATGCAAATGAAACCTACTTTTGTTGTGGCAACGCTGATTGGCGGGGTTCTGGCCTGCGCCGCGCAGGCCGGGCCGCAGGATTGTACCGTGCCCATGGTCAACTGGCAAAGCCGCGCTGCGGTGATGGACATGGCCAAGGATCAGGGCTGGATCGTGCGGCGGATCAAGACCGATGACGGCTGCTATGAGATTTATGGTCGCGATGCGACTGGCCGCGCAATCGAGGCCAAGATCGACCCCGGATCATTGGCCATCGTCGAGATTGAATATGAGCAAGACCATGCCGACCACGGTGATGACGACCCCAAGGGCGGTGATCATCGGGGTTCAGACGATTGACCCAGTCGCCGGGCCCCAGCCGCCGAGCCCAAGCGACTTGCCCCCGACGACTGGCCGCCAACGACTTGCCGCCAACGACTGGCCCGCTGCGAACCTGACGGCAGGCTGACGTAATTTCCGAACGGCCTTCAGGTTCCGACAAGCACGCCTTGCCATACCCATTCAAGCGCAATCCCGGATTTCAACGCAATCCCAGACGGAGACACCCCATGAAGACAACGCTTTCCCTGCTGGCCCTGACCACTGCCTTGGGCACAGTCATGGTGGCCCCTGTTGCCGCCCGCACAGCGGCCCCCGTGCCGATCCAATCCCACGGTGCCACGACCGACCTGTCTGATGCCGATGCCCTGCTGTTGTTTGCAGACAACGACAGCGATGAGGACGACGAAGATGACGACGATGACGGGGACGACGATGACAGTGACGACGGCGATGACGAGGGGAACGCCGCCTGTGACGATGCAGAAAGCGACGATGATCAACCCTGCACAGAGGCCCGCAAAGCAGCACCCCAAGGCCGGAAATCCCTGCCCGCGAACGGGCTTTTTGGCAACGGTGCCGCCCCTCAGGTCAAGGTGAACTGACCCGCACCTGTTGCCTTTCCCCCCCCCCTTTGCTGGGTCCTGATGCAAAGGGTGGGGCGATGCAGACTGACGCCAGACAGAAGCCTTTGCTGTCAGGCGGTCAGCCAAACTTCAGCCCCTGTTGCCATAGCGGGCCAAACCCGAACGGAGAAACCCCGATGAAACGCCTGTTGACTGCCCTTGCCCTGACCACCGCCCTGATTGCCCCCGGCATGGCGCTGGCCCGCCCCGTAACGATGACCGCCAATCTGAACAACTATGGCGGCGATGGTGCCTATCTTGCGATCTATGTCACCGACGCGAACGGGGCCTATCAGGGCAGCCTGTGGATGGCGGGCGGTAAATCCAAATATTACAAACACATGAGCGACTGGTTTGCGGCCACGGGCGGCGATAGCGCCGAGGTGGATGGCATCACCGGGGCCAGTGTCGGCCAGGGCCGCAGTCTGGAGATCAGTCTGGATCTGGCCGATGTGATGATTGACGCGGGCTATGTGTTGCACATCGACGCGGCGGTCGAGGACATGCGCGACAGCCCGTCGGAAATCGTGGTGCCGCTGACGTCGGCAGGGGCGGGCAAGCCTGTGAACGGTGGCCGCTATATCGCGGATTTCACCTACGGGATGTGACGCTGAACGACTTTTATTCCAACCGAAAGTGCCGATATGATGCGTGCCTTGCATAAATTCCCCGGTCTGATCGCTGCCCTGCTGATCGTGGTGCTGACCCTGACCGGGGCGGCGCTGGCCGTGATGCCCGCATGGGAGCGGCTGCAAGCCCCGGTGCAGTCAGAACCTGCCCTGACGGTGGCCACTTTGGCCGCGCGGGTGGTGTCGGCCTATCCTTCGGTGGAACAGATCCGCCGCGCGCCTTCGGGGGCGATCACGGCGTTTTATTATGACAACGATCAGCCGGCTTCGGTGGTGATTGATCCGGCGACGGGTCTGGGGATTGCGGTGGAAACGCAATCTGCGGCGTTGCGCTGGCTGACCAACCTGCACCGTGCGCTGCTGTTGGGCGACACCGGGCGGTTGGCAGCGGCTGCGGCTGCGGCGGCGATGCTGATGCTGTCGGTGTCCGGGCTGTTTCTTGTGGTGCGGCGCGTTGGCGGTTGGCGTCGGTATTTCGCGCGTTTGCGCGGCCCGGTGGCAGGGCGGCTGCATGTGGAACTGGCCAGACTGGCTGTGCCCGGGCTGATGCTGTCGGCCCTGACGGCGCTTTACATGGTGTCGACCACCTTCGGCCTTATTCCCGAACCCGTCGGCTTGGGGGGCATTCCCGCCACCGTCAGCGGCCAGATGGGGATTTCTCCTGCCAGCATTCCCGTTTTGCAGAGCACGGCTGTCACCGATCTGCGCGAATTGACCTTTCCTTACGCGGGCGATGCAACCGATGCCTACACCCTGACCAGCACGGCAGGCGAGGGTTATCTGGATCAGGGCACCGGGGCGGTGCTGAACTGGGTGGCACCGGCGACGCTGCAACGGGTGACCGAGACGATCTACATGCTGCACACGGGGCAGGGGTCCTGGGCGTGGGCATTGGGCCTGATCCTTGGGGCATGTGCGCTGGTCGCCCCGATCATGGCCGGTACGGGCGTTGCGATGTGGTGGCGGGCCCGCCAGTCCCGCCCCCGTCTGATCGGCAACCTTGCGGCGGCCCGTGCCGACACGATCATTCTGGTCGGCTCCGAAGGCGGCACCACATGGGGCTTTGCCGCCACGTTGCATGCGGCCCTGACGGCGGCGGGCCACAAGGTGCATGCAGCCCCCTTGGCGCGCTTTGCTCCTGACACCTATGTCCGGGCCGATCAGGTGATCGTGCTGGCCGCGACCTATGGCAATGGCGATGCCCCTCAGTCAGCGCGCGGCTTTCTGGAGCGTTTGTCCGCGATGACCAGCGCCCCCAAGGCCAGGCTGGCCGTGCTGGGCTTTGGCGACCGTCAGTTTCCGGCATTCTGCGCTTATGCCCGCGCCATCACCGACGCCGCAGCCGCCACCGGTTGGCTGCCCTTTCTGCCCATGGATACGGTGGATCGCCAGTCGCCGCAGGATTTTGCGCGCTGGGGCCATGCGCTGGGACAGGTTCTGGGCCATGATGTGACGCTGGCGCATCAGCCCGCTGTGCCGCGCAGCCAGACCCTGACCCTGATGCACCGTCGTGATTACGGCGCGGACATGCAAGCCCCCACGGTGATCCTGCGCTTTGCCTTGCCCGTCACGGGGTGGCTGGACCGTCTGCGGGGGCGTGGCCTTGCCCGTTTTGCGGCAGGAGATCTGTTGGGGATCATGCCCGAGGGGGCCCTTCTGCCGCGCCTGTATTCGTTGGCATCGGCCACCACCGATGGCTTTGTCGAGGTTTGCGTGCGCAAGCACCCGGGCGGGCTGTGCTCGGGGCAATTGCTGGCGCTGCAACCGGGCGACACGGTGCAGGCGTTCATCCGCGCCAATCCCGATTTTCGCCCGGCGCAGAATGCGGCCCCGGTGATCCTGATCGGTGCGGGAACGGGGATCGGCCCCTTGGCTGGCTTTGCCCGCGCCAACCGCCCCGGCCGCGCCATGCACCTGTATTACGGTGCGAGGCATCCGAATTCCGACCTGCTGTTCGCCGAGGAATTGCAGCAATGGCAGACGGAACAGCGCCTGACCACTGTGACGACCGCCTATTCCCGCACGGCCGCCCGCACCTATGTGCAGGACGCGCTGCGCAAGGATGCCGCGCGGCTTGGCAGATTGATCGAGGGCGGTGCCCAGATTCTGGTCTGCGGTGGGCGCGAGATGGCCGCAGGCGTGGCCGCCGCCCTGACCGATGTTCTGGCCCCGCAAGGCCTGACCCCCGCCATGATGAAAGCAACCGGACGCTATGTCGAAGATGTCTACTGACTTTATCCGCCACGCGCTGAACGGGCCCGTCATGGGCACGCGCTGGACGGCGGTGATCCATGCCGCCGCCGATCATGATATGGCCCCCCTGCACGCCGACCTTGCCGCCGCTGTGGCGCAGGTGGATCAGCAAATGTCGACATGGAAGCCCGACAGCGATCTGTCGCGCCTGAATGCGGCCCCGGTGAACGTCTGGCTGCCGCAGCCGCCCGAACTGCTGGACGTGATCGCGATCGGTCTGGCTGTTGGCATCGCGTCGGATGGGGCGTTTGATATTGGTCTGGGTGATCTGGTCGCAGCCTGGGGGTTTGGTGCGGGGGCGGCGGATGCGGGGGCCGTGCGTGCCCTGATCAACCAAAGCCGCCCGCGTGCCGATCAGATCGTACAGATTGACCGCGCCAACGGCACCCTGCGCAAGCTGGCACCGATCCAGCTTGATCTGAATGGCATCGCCAAGGGCTATGCGGTTGACCAGATGACAAGGGTCATCCTGGCGCATGGCATCACCAGCGCATTGGCCGGGCTGGATGGCGAGTTGCGTGCGATGGGCCCGCGACCGGATGGCAAGCCCTGGACGCTTGCGGTGGAACGCCCAGACCACAGCCAACGCGCGCCCGTTTCCGTGCTTGCGCTGGACGATGCCGCCGTCGCCACTTCGGGCGATTACCGACACTGGATCGACGTTGGCTCTTGCCGCCTGTCGCACACGATGGACCGCACGCGCGCCGCGCCGCTGCGCGATGGCCCCGCCTCTGTTACCGTGGTTGCGCCAACCTGCGTGATGGCTGACGCCTGGGCCACGGCGCTGATGGTGCTGGGCAGCAGACGCGGTGCCGTTCTGGCCCGCCGCATTGGTCTGAATGCGCTGTTTCTGGAGCGGGACGGCAGCGATCTGCGGCAGACTGCCGTCGGGGGCCTGTTTGAGCCAGCACCGCCGGTCTGAGGATCAGCGCGCCACTTCGTTCCACAACGGCAGCAGGGCAGGTTCATCTTCGACAATCGTCGAAAACCGCCCCAGCGGTTCCAGAAAGAAGTTGTCGTTCATATCGTCATTGCACTGGCTGACCTCGGCCACGAACACCGGGCCGTGGCCTGGCTCGCCGTAAAAGCGGTGCATCAGCCCACGCGGAATGGTGATCGACGCCCCCGGCGCGATGCGGATGGGGCCGGCAAAGGCAGGCACCAGACGGCCATCGACGCGCACCTGATCGTCATCGGCAAACGACCCTTCGCGGGTAAATTCGACCATCAGATTGCCGCCACCACGGGTGATGATATCCTCAAGCTTCACCTTGTGGGCGTGAAACGGGGTTTCCTGATTTTCACCCACGAACAGCAGCTTTTCGGCATAGGGGCGTTCTGACGCGTCGCCCTGGATGCCGTTGCGGATGCACAGCAGGGTCAGGCCGCGCGCCGTGAAATCACCCGAGCCAAAGTCGGTCACATCCCAACCGATCTGGCGCTGCACCAGCGAGGCCGATTGCTCGGCGTTGGCGGCATGGTGATCGGCGGTCCAGTCGGCCCAGCCGGGCAGAGCAAAGCCGTGCTGCGCCACAGTGGCGCGGGCGGCGCGCAGGGCGGCGTTGATCTGCGAACGTTTCATCTGTCATTCCCCGTGATGCTGCGACACAGCCTTGATTGGTCGTTCATAGTGCATCGGGCAAAGTCTGCAACCATGCCAGAAGGGCGGTCAAGTCCAGAGGCGCGTCGGTGCGGACATCATGGCGCGGGGCAAGCCCGGTTGGTGCGGCGCGCTGGGCCAGGGCGATCAGTTCGGGCACATAATCCGCCCCCGGATGACCTGCGGGGCGGCTGTCCAACCGGGCGGCATAGCGTGCGCCGACGGTTTCGGGCGGGGCGTGGCACCAGATTTCGGCAAGATCTGTCAGGTCCGCGCGGGCGATGTGATCCTGCAAAACCTCGGTGGGCTGAAAGCCGAACCAGGCGTCGATGATCACTGTGGTGCCATTTGGCGCAGCGGCGATCAGATCGAAGATCGCGGCATAGCTGGCGCGTCCCAAGGTGCGGTTGAACAGACGGTCGCCGGGCGGCAGGATGGTCAGGAAGGGATTCTTGATGGTGTCGAGTGCCAGAATGGGCCAGCCCGTGGCATCCGACAGCGCCCGCGCCACGGCGGATTTGCCCGACGCGGGCACGCCGTTGACCAGAACCGCGCGCTTGCGGGGCCGTGCGTTCAGGGCCGCATGAGCGGCTCCGATGGCCCCCGCATCGTCGCCCAGACGCGCCGCCACGATGGCCGCGTCAAACCATGAGGCCTGCGCCGCAACCGTGGCCAGCGCCGCCACTGCCGCATCTCCCGCCCCGCCGCCGATCACCACGCAATCGGGGTTGCAGGTGGCAATCAGCGTGTCGATGGCGTGGCGCAACGGCGCGGCCCAGGCATGGATCACCCCGCGTGCCGTCGCGTCATCGCGGGCCAGCAGGTCCTGCGCACGGGTCGAGGCAGGCAAACCGGCCTCGGCCAGATGCACGCCAAAGGCAGTGCCGGAACTGACGGTTTCCACGCAGCCGATCTTGCCGCAGACGCACCGTCGCCCCTGCGGATCAATGCACAGATGCCCCAACTGCCCCGCCGCCCCGCGACCGCGCAGCACTTGGCCCTGCTCCAGCACCGCACCGCCGATGCCGGTGCCTATGGTCAGCATCACCACGTTCTGCTGGCCCTGCGCGGCCCCGTAAGCCGCTTCGCCCAGCAGGGCCATGGTGGCGTCATTCTCGATCGTGACCGGCAGCCCAGTCGCGGTTTCGACTTCGCCCGCGAAATCAAAACCGGACAGATCGACGTACCCACCCGACAGCACGCGACGGCTGGCCGCCTGCACTTGGCCGGGCACGCCGATGCCCAGCGACACAACCGTGTCGTCGCGCACCTGCGCCACAAGGTCCAGCACCCGCGCCAGCACCTGATGCGCGTCACGCGCGCTGTCAGCACTGGCGCGCGCAACGATCACGCCACCCGACACGCGCGCCGCGCGCAGCTTGGTGCCGCCGATGTCGATGCCGATCGTGGTTATGGATGGTGGGCCAGTCACGTGTGGGGCTGTCATGGGTGGGGCTGTCATGGGGCTACCCCTTGAAATATTTGCCAATCACCGCCTGAATTTCGCGCAGGCGCGGCACGGCGATGGTTTCCAGCCGCTCTTTGGTAACGCTGCGGTCCAGAGAAATACAGTCCTTCCACAAAGACCGCCCCGCAATCACCCCCGAGGCACCGTTGGCCATCGAAATCTCGACCTGACCCAGGAATGTCGCATGATCAACCCCCGCCGACAGCACCGCCCAAGGCACATCGCCGCACATGGCTGTGATATTGGCGCAGGCCTGCGGCGTGCCCGGATAGGGGATCTTCAGAACCTTGGAACCGGCATCCAGACACAGTTTTGAGCCGCCCTCGATCAGTTCAGGAATTTTCGCGGCATAGGCCTGCGGGTCTTCGCCCGGCAGCGCATAGGTCAGGAATTCAACCACCAACAGCAGGTCTTCGGCGGCAAAATCCGCGATCACGGCTGCAAGCGTCGCCATGTTGGCGGTGTTGGCCGCCGCCACGTCCGAGCGCAGGTAGATCATGATCTTGGCCCCGGTGCCGCCGAATTCACGCACGCGGCGGGCGGTGATGCCGTCGACCATGTTGGAAATCCGGTAGCCTTCCGGTGTCAGATCAAAGCCCGATGCATCCAGCCCGATCAGCAGGCCGGTGGTGCGGTGGATCGCGCCTTCGTCGACCATGGCAGGGACGGCGCACAGCGGATCGACCAGCACACAGCCTGCCGGTCGGGCCAGATATGCGGTGATGTCCATCTTTGTTTCGCCCAAGGTGGCGTTGGAAATGGCCGCCTGCTCTTCCGGGGTCTTGGCCAGAATGGTGCGCATGCCGCCGCGTTGATCGCAGGCGATGACCATCATCGCCCCATTGTCGCCGCAAATTTGCTGATAGCCGCGCCGTTCTGCGGTGGTCATGCCTGCCATAGAAACTCTCCGTTTTGTTTTCTGTCAGGTATGGCGGATTGGTGACTTGCCAGTTGCCTGAATGCGGGTATTGCTGGATAAGCGTATCGTGTTCGGGGTGTGTAACACCTTGCAGAAAGGAATTGCAACCTGTCAGTTTCAAGCGGAGCCGTCATCGGTGAAAACCGGGCCATGCTGCACACGGTGGCCAAGCTGCATTACGAAAGTGATCTGAGCCAGGTTCAGATCGCCAAGCAGCTTGGGTTGTCCACGGCCACCATCTCGCGCCTTCTGCAAAGAGCGCGGGCCGAAGGCATCGTGCGAATCGAGGTGCGCGACATTTTCGCCCCGGACGAGTTGGGGGCACAGCTGGCTGCGCGTCTGGGTCTGCGGCAGGTGGTGGTGGTGGATGCCCCCACGCAAGGTATCATGCCCGCGCTGGCGGCCCCGGTGTCGCGGTTGTTGCAGGATCAGGGTCTGGGAAAAGGCTCGGTGCTGATGGTGGGTTGGGGGCGCACGGTGTCGGCCATCATCGAAGCCGGACTGCCGCAGATGCCGGGCGTGGCGGTGGTGCCGTCGACGGGCGGCATGCAGCAGCACGCGCAGTATTTCCAAAGCAACGAATTTTCGCGCCGCGCCGCCGAAGTCACGGGCGGCACCCCCCATTTCATCCATGCCCCCTACCTTCCGGCGGCCGGGGCGCTGGACTTCTTTCTGGCCGAATCGTCGGTGCAGGAATCGGTGGCGCTGTGGAACCGTCTGGATGCGGCCGTGGTGGGCATCGGCATGCCTTACGGGTTGGAGCGCCCCTATTCGGGTGGCGCGTCACACCCCGATCCTGACCTGTCCGAGGCGGCAGGTGACGTCGTGCGCCACTACTTCGACGTGCAGGGCCGGGTGATCCAATGGCAGGGTGAGGGCCGAATGATTGCAGTGTCCTGTGAGCAGTTGCGGGCCACGCCTTTGGTCATCGGTGTGGCTGTCGGGGATGAGAAAGTGACGTCGATCATCGGGGCCGCGCGCGCGAAACTTGTGACCACATTGGTCACCGATACCCGCACCGCCGAGGCGGTTCTGGATGCGCTGGCCAAGGCCGGCTGATCGGTCGTCAATGGCAAGAAAATCGTTGCAGCAAAAAATTTCTCTTGACGGGGCGGGAATCCCGACGTGTTATCACCCCCACTGATGGCACTTGCAGTCAGCGAAAAAACATCCGGCCTTCCCTTACAGGGTTGCAGGCCGCCGGATATCCAAGGGAGGAATTTATATGAAACGTCGTGGTTTTCTCGGCGCGGTTTCCGCAATCGCGCTAAGCCTTTCGCTGTCCACCGCCGCGCAGGCGCAGGACAAAATGACCATCGCCCTGGTGCCCGGTCTGACGACCGACGCCTTCTACATCACCATGCAAAAGGGCGCGCAGGCTGCGGCTGATGCGCTGGGCGTCGAACTGGTGTTCCAGGGCGCACCGGACTTCAACCCGGTCACGCAGGTTCCGGTTCTGGACGCCGTGATTGCCCGTGCCCCGGATGCGATCCTGATCGCGCCGACCGACACGGTGCAGTTGGTCGAGCCGCTGCGCAAAGCCCATGATGCGGGCATTCCGGTGATCACCGTTGATACCTTCATCGGGTCGGGCGTCTATCAGACCGGGGCGGGTGATGCCGATTTCCCGCTGGCCTACATTGCGTCGGACAACGTGCTGGGGGGCCGCATGGCAGCCCGCGCACTGGCCGCAGCGATTGGCGGTGAGGGCAAGGTGTTCGTGTCGAACGTCAAGCCCGGTATCTCGACCACTGACCAGCGCGAAGCGGGTTTCAAGGCTGAAATGGCCGAGAATTTCCCGAAAGTCACCGTTCTGGAAACCCAGTTCAACGACAATGACGCCAACAAGGCCGCATCGCAGCTGCAGGGCGTGTTCGCCCGCGAAGCGGATCTGAAGGGCGTGTTCGGCGCGAACCTGTTCTCGGCTTTGGGGTCGGGCACGGGCGTGCAGCAGGCGGGTCAGACCGGCGCCATCAAGGTTGTGGCCTTTGATGCGCCCGGTTCGATCGTTGACAACATCAAATCCGGCCTTGTCGATGTGGCGATTGCCCAGCATCCGGCGGAAATCGGTTACTTCGGTGTTGTGTCGGCCTATGCCCACCTGACCGGCAACTCGATCCCGGTCAGCATCGGCACCGGCTTTACCATCATGGACGCGGCGAACATCGACGATCCGAACGTGGCCAAGTACATCTACTCTGAATGATCGGCACGGCTGGCAAGGGGGCGCTCTCCCGCCTTGCCGCCTGATCCTGTCTGATCGGCAGCGGCCCCACACCGGGCCGCTGCCTTTTGTTCCCTTCTGCCCTAAGGACGCCCGATGACCTCTCCTCCCGCCACACCCGCGGGCCATGTGGCCCCCCAAGCCGACCATGCCGACAAGGCGCGCACCGTGTTGCAGCGCATCGCCGACCTGCGCGCCTGGCTGTTCCTGGCCTTTCTGATCCTTGGCTTCGAGCTGTGGTCCCGCATCAGCTTTGGCGGCACCTTCCTGTTCAACCCGTTCAACATCCAGTCCATCGCGGTTTTTGCCGTGGCACCGTTGTTGTTGGCGACCGGGCAGACCTTTGTGATCATCTCGGGCGGGATTGACCTGTCGATGGGCTTCATCATGGGGCTGGCGGCGGTGATCGCGGCGCATGTGATCAACTGGGCAACGCCCGGCATGGGCTTTGGCATGGCTGTGCTGTTTGGCAGCATCGTGGCGGTTCTGGTGGCGGCGATCCCCGGCATCGTCAACGGCATGCTGGTGGCGCTGCTGAAAGTGCCCCCCTTTATCGGGACGCTGGGCATGTTCGGTGTGGCGCGCGGCGTGGCCTTCCTTCTGGCGGGCGGCACCACGGTTCCGGTGAAGAACGAGGTGTTCGCGGCACTGGGCAACGGCAAATTCTACGGCGTGCCCTATCTGGTGATCGTGACGGCGGTGTTCGTGCTGATCATGCACTACCTGTTGGGCCAGACCAAATTCGGCCAGCACAACTATGCCATTGGCGCCAATGCCCAAGCGGCGCGGCGGGCGGGTATCAACATCAAATGGCATCTGCTGCGGCTTTATATCCTGTCGGGGATGTGCGCGGGGCTTGCGGGTGTGCTGTACTCTGCCCGCTTCAGCGCAGGTGCGGCACAGGCCGGTGAGCCGCTGCTGCTTGATTCCGTTGCGGCGGTCGTGATCGGCGGGGCCAGCCTGTTCGGCGGATCTGGCACCATCCTTGGCACCGTCGCCGGGGCCTTCGTGATCGCTGTGATCCAATATGGTCTGGTTTTCATCAACGTCGCCCCATTCTGGCAATTCATCAGCGTTGGCGTTGTCATCATCATCTCGGTGCTGATTGATCAGGCGCAGCGTCGCTTTTCTGGAGGGCGTCAAAGTGAATGATATGACCGCAATCGGCCAGCCACTGCTGGAAATGCGCAACCTGTCAAAGAACTTCGGCCCGGTGCAGGCGCTGAATGATCTGTCGATGATGGTGCGTGCGGGCGAAGTCGTGGCCCTGGCGGGCGACAACGGTGCCGGCAAGACCACGCTGATCAAGGCGATTTCCGGGGTGTATCAGCCGTCCTCGGGCGAAATCCTGTTGAAGGGCAAGCCAGTCAGCTTTGCCTCGCCGCAAGAGGCACGCGATCAGGGGATCGAGACGATCTATCAGGATCTGGCCTTGGCCGACAACCTGACCATCGGCGCCAACATTTTTCTGGGCCGCGAACCGATGCGCCGGGCCTTCGGCTTTCTGCCGGTGCTGGACCGGGCCAAGATGGCCGAGGCTGCCAAATCCACCATGGCGCTGCTGGACTTTCACGTCAGCCGCCTTGATGCCCCGGTGTCGAACTTTTCGGGGGGGCAGCGTCAGGCGGTGGCGATTGGCCGCGCGGTCTATTGGAACGCGCAAATCCTGATCATGGATGAACCAACGGCGGCGCTGGGCGTGCCGGAACAGCGCAAGGTAATCCAGCTGATCCATCAGTTGAAGGCGCAGGGCAGGGGGGTGATCTTCATCAGCCACAACCTGCAAGACATCTTTGCTGTGGCCGACCGGATTGTCGTGCTGCGCCGCGGGGTGCAGGCGGGGGAACGCCGCATCTCCGAGACCACCCATGACGAAGTGGTCAAGCTGATGGTCGGCGGCTGATCCATGGCTGTCGTCATCGGATCCATCGGCGAGTTGCTGGTGGAGTTTGTCTGCACCGAAAAAGACGGCCGCCATTTGCGGGCGGCCCCCTATGTGGGGCCGTTTCCCAGCGGTGCGCCGGGTATTTTCATTGATCAGGCAGCGCGCATCGCCCGCAGTTCTGGCGGGCGGGCGGTGTTCGCCGGGGCCGTGGGCGATGATGCCTTTGGCCGGGTGATCCTGAACCGGTTGCGCGAAGACGGTGTCGATCCGGCGTTGATCCGGGTGATTGCGGGCGTGCCCACCGGCACCGCCCATGTCAGTTACAACTCTGACGGCAGCCGCGATTTTGTCTTCAACATGGCCCATTCCGCCGCCGCCCATCTGCCCACGCCCGACGACATCTCTGCGGGGTTTCTGGCTGCGGATATAACCGTTCTGCATATCTCCGGGTCGATGCTGGGCGATCCGGCGATGCGCGCGACGGGGCTGGCCTTGTGCGAAACCCTGGCTGCCAAAGGTGTGGCGATTTCGGTTGATCCAAACATCCGCCCAGAACTGATCACCGACGCGGGCTATCTGCAGGCCGTGCACAGGATCATGGCGCTGGCCACCTATGTTCTGCCTTCGGATGCCGATGCCGATCTGCTGTTTCCGGGGGAAGATTTCGCGACATGGTCCGCCCGCCTGTTGACCGCTGCGGCGCAGGTCGTGGTTCTGAAACGCGGTGATCAGGGCTGCATCGGACGCGACGCCAGCGGCATCTGTGCGCTGCCCGCCCATGCCGTCACCGTCATTGACCCCACCGGTGCAGGCGACTGCTTTTGCGCCACATTTGTCACCCTGATGGCTGCCGGGCAAAGCCTGCCCGACGCTTTGGCCCGCGCCAACGCCGCCGGGGCCCTGGCGGTACAAAGACTTGGCCCGATGGAGGGCAACGCGGGCCTGACCGAAATTGATGCTCTGAAAGGATAAACCATGCCACCCAAAGACAACCGCCTGCTGCGCGTGGGTGTGCTGGGCTGTGGCCCCATCGCCCAGGCCGCGCATTTCGAATCCTGCACCAAGGCCCGCAATGCCGAGTTGTATGCGATCTGCGATGTGGCCGACGATCTGCGCGACCGCATGGCCGCCACCCACGCCCCCACCACCAGCTTTGACGACTATGACAAGATGTTGGCCGATCCGGCACTTGAGGCCGTGATCATAGCCACCTCGGACGCCTTCCACGTGCCCGCAGCCCTGCGTGCGTTGCAGGCCGGCAAGCATGTTCTGTGCGAAAAGCCCCTTGCCGTGAACATCGAAGAGGCGGAAACCCTGCGCGCCGCCGTGAAGTCCTCGGGGCTGACCCTGCAAGTCGGCCATATGAAGCGCTATGATGCCGGATTGCAGGCGGCCAAGACCTTTATCGACGGGCCGATGGGCCAGATGGTGGCGCTGAAGGCGTGGTATTGCGACAACACGCATCGCTATGCGATGACCGATGCGGTGCAACCCCTGATGGTGACGTCGAAGAATGCCCGCAAACCTTTGGAAAACCCCAAGGCCGATCTTGATCGCTATTACATGTTGGCCCATGGCAGCCATCTGGTCGACACCGCCCGCTATTTTGCCGGGGAAATCAAGGCGGTGGATGCCCGCCTTCTGAACCGCGCCGGCATCCGGTGCTGGTTCGTGGATGTGGAATTCGCCAACGGGGTGCTGGGCCATCTTGACCTGACCGTCGCCGTGCGGATGGATTGGCACGAGGGATTTCAGATCTACGGTGAGCAGGGGTCGATCCTGGGGAAAACCTATAACCCCTGGTATTACAAGTCGTCCGAGGTTGATATTTTCCATGAATCCGACGGCTCGACCCACCGCGTTCTGGGGGCCGACGGCCATTTCTACCGCCGTCAGTTGGAGGGTTTTGCCGAAACCATCCTGAACGGCACGCCCCAAACCGGCGCGGATATAGAGGACGGCATCGCGTCGGTCCGCGCCATGGTCGCCATCGCGCAGTCGGCCCGCAGCGGCAAACCGGTGACGCTGGCCGAAGTGTCGGGGGCATTGTGATGCGGCTGGGGATTTTTGCCAAAACCTTTGCCGGGGCTGATCCATTGACGGTGCTGACGGCTGCCCGCGTGGCGGGGTTTGCGGCGGTGCAATATAACATGGCGTGTTCTGGCCTGCCCGCCATGCCCGATGACATTGACCCAGTGCAGACGGCCGAGATTGCGGCGGCCAGCACCGCAACCGGTGTGGCGATTGCGGCTGTATCGGGTACCTACAACATGATCCATCCCGATGTTGGCGTGCGCGCCAAGGGCCTGCAACGGCTGGATGTGCTGATCCGCAATGCTGCCGCCATTGGCACGGGCATGGTGACGCTGTGCACCGGGACCCGCGATGCCAATGACCAATGGGCGCACCATCCCGACAATCAGACCCCCGAGGCGTGGCGCGATTTGCTGACCGAAATGGCCAAGGCCTGCACACTGGCCGAGGCCCACGGCATCAAGCTGGGCATCGAACCTGAACTTGCCAACGTCATCGACACCGCGCCCCGCGCCCGTGCCCTGATCGACACGCTGCAAAGCCCGGCCTTGGTGATCGTGCTGGATCCGGCGAACCTGTTCGAGGTGGCCCCCCTTGCCGCGCAGCGCGACCTGCTGTCCGGGGCGGTGGATCTGCTGGCCGACCGTATCGCCATGGCGCACGCCAAAGACCGCGACCCACAGGGCGGCTTTGCCACCGCTGGCAAGGGTGTCGTCGATTTCCCGCATTTCCTGCGCTGCCTGAAAGCGGCCGAATTTGACGGCGATCTGGTCACTCATGGTCTGACCGCCGTCGAAGCCCCCGGTGTCGCCGCCGTTCTGCGCCAGACTTTGGCTGCCCTATGATCCCCGCCCGCAGTCTTTTGCGTGGTGGCCTGCCTTTGGCCGTTTACGCTGGCGGCAGTCATGGCCCCGAACTGGTGTTCCAGCATGGGCTGTGCGGCGATGCCAGACAGATCGCCGAGGCGATGGCGGGCCTGAACGGCCAACGCTGGCATGGGCTGGAATGCCCTGGCCACGGAGCCTCGCCCATGGCCATGCCGTCGATTGCACGCTTTGCCGATGATGTGGCGGCGCTGATTGAAACGCTGCAGGCCCCCGTTGTGCTGGGGGGCATCTCGATGGGGGCGGCGATTGCCACAAGGCTGGCGGTGACGCGGCCCGATCTGGTGCGCGCGCTGGTGCTGGTGCGTCCGGCTTGGGTGACGCAAAGCGCCCCAGCCAATATGGCCCCGAATGCCGAAGCGGGCGATCTGCTGGCCCGACACAGCCCCGAAACCGCCCGCGCCCTTTTTGCCCAAAGCGCCACCGCGCGGCACCTTGCCGCCACCGCGCCCGACAATCTTGCCTCGGTTATGGGCTTTTTCGGCCGAACGCCGCAGGCCGACACCGCCCGTCTGCTGTCCACGATTTCCACCGATGGGCCCGGCATCACCGCCGCGGATTTGCGCGCTTTGCGCCTGCCCGCGCTGATTTGCAGCACGTCCGAAGACGCCATCCACCCCGCCGCCCATGCGCAGGCGCTGGCCGCCCTGATCCCGCAATCGCGGCTGGTCGACCTGCCCGCCAAAGCCCGCGACAAACCCGCCCATCTGGCCGCCCTTGCCGCCGCCATGACCCAGTTTCTGAAGGAGATTTAAGATGCCCCGTCCCGCCCCCAACTGGATCACCGATCTGCCGCGCAGCCGCTTGCTGGCTGAATATTCGATGTGGTCCGCCGATCTGATCCGGCTGGCCGATGACCTGATCCGCATCACGCCCCACGCGGATATTTTGCACGTGGACGTGGCCGATGGCCACTTTGCCCCCGCCTTGCTGTTTTTCCCCGATCTGGTGGCCCGTTTGCGCGACCAGACCGCGCTGCCGATCCATGTGCATCTGATGGTGGACGATGCCGTGTTGCTGTCGCAGATCGACCAGTTCGCCGAGGCGGGGGCCGATCTGATCAGCCTGCACGCCGAAAACGCCAATGCCGGGCAGGGGTTGGACCGGATTGCGGCGCTTGGGCTGAAATCCGGTATGGTGTTGCGGGTGGAAACTTCGGTCGAACAGGCCGCGCCCTGGCTGCCGCAGCTGGATATGCTGACGCTGCTGGGCACGGCGATTGGCGTCAAGGGGCAGGGGTTGAACCCGACCGCCACCGCGCGGCTGCAACAGGCCGGTGGGTTGATCGCCGCATCGGGCCGCCGCATCGTTCTGGCCGCCGATGGGGGTATCCGCGACACGACAGTGCCGCTTTTGCGCGCGGCTGGGGCCGAAACCGTGGTCATGGGGTCGCTTGCCTTTGGGGCGCCTGATCTGGCCGAACGGATGCGCTGGCTGCACGCGCTGTGATGCAAAGGCTGGGGGCCCTTCCGGGATTCTGGCCTTTAATATTTTGAAATCATGTAACTTTATGGCAGATCGCGCGACCTGGTCGCAGTGGTCTGCCCGTTTTGGTTTCCAAAGCATGGCGGGTCTGACTTGCTTGGCCCATTTGATTGGGCTATAGAACAAAGCAAGAACTCATGGGTGTGATTCCGTGTGCCATGGTCCAGATACATACCCTTTCAATGACACAATCGCGGCCGATGGGCTCTGTTGCGCGACGGGCGGGGGCAAGCCTTGCCGAGGTGTTTTGCGCAACCGGGGCCGAGGCTGCGGCTGCGGGTTTTGTCGTGGCGCGGCTTGGCCGTCCGGGCGCGCCGGTGCTGTGGATACAGGATCGTATGGCACAGCGCGAAAGTGGGCGGCCCTGTCTGGCCGGGCTTGGTTTGCGCCGCCCGCTGCTGCTGATGCAGCTGTCGCGTCCGGTCGATGTGATGACCGCGCTCGAAGAGGGGCTGCGCTGCACGGCGCTGGCGGCGGTCATTGCCGAAATCCGGGGAGATCCGGCTGCGATAAACTTCACCGCGATGAAGCGTCTTGCCCTGCGGGCCGAGGCGACGGGCGTGCCCTGCTGGCTGATCCGGCAGGCCGCCACCGCCGATCTGAGTGCGGCGCGCGACCGCTGGCGGATCGCCACCCTGCCTTCGGCCCCGCATCCCGACGATCTGCGCGCGCCGGGCGATCCGCGCTGGCAGGCCGAACTTTTCCGTTCGCGCGATGCACGGCCGGGCCTGTGGGTGGTGCGCCATGAGCGCGGGGCAGAAGGGGCGGCGGATCGTCTCGATATGGTTGCCGCAATTCCCGATGGAGCGCTGGCAGAAGACACAAGAGCGGATGGGCAACGCGCCACCCGATGATCTGCCGCAGGCGCTGGTGGGTGACGGCGCGCATGGTCCGGTGATCGCGGCCACGAACCGCGCGGCGCAATTGGCCGGGGTGGCGGTGGGCGCGCGCGTGGCGGATATGCGGGCGCTGTGTCCGGGGCTGCGGGTGGATTTTGCCGACCCTCAGGGTGACCGTGCCGCGCTGCAATCGCTGGCGCTGTGGGCGCGGCGCTGGTGCCCCTGGACCGTGGCCGACCACTGGACAGCCTGCACTGCAGCAGCAGGTGGGCCAGAGTCGGGTGGCCCAGAGTCGGGTGGATTGGGGCTGATCCTGGACACCACTGGGGCCGATCATCTGTGGGGCGGCGAGGTG
>CAZCFC010000006.1:0-27962 GCA_964497815.1 uncultured Cypionkella sp. | reverse complement strand
CATAGCCACGCGGCTGGTCAGGAAATCACCATGTACTTCAAGGGCCTGGATGTCTCGCATCAGACCTTTGACCATGGGTCGCAATTCGTCGCTTGTGGTGCCAAGGGACTGGCCGAAATAGCTGATCGCCCGTTCGATGGTCAGCAGCGACAGCCGGACGCGGCTGAGCAGTTCGCTTTCGCGCGCCACATCGCGCAGGGCATCTTGCAGGCTGGTGTCGGTGGTATTTGCGCCTTTCAGAAAGACCTGCGCCGTCACGGCATCCAAGGCCCGGCCCGAGCCTTCCAGCAGGTCGGCAAGGCGACCGATGATTTCCTCCATCAGTGACAGAAACACCCGGCGCGGATCAGCACCACCGCCCCCAAGCCCGACCTTTTCGGCGCGGGCGGGGTAGGTTTCGAACGGACGCGGCGCATGGTGGCGCACGGTGATCAGCCGATCCGGTTGCAGCATAAAACACACCGGGCCGGAAAGCGGGGTCTTCGTGTCGCTGAGGCCGGGCAACACGACCGTCAGGTAATCCACTCCTTTTTCACGGTAAAGGCGGTTGGAAACCTCAATCTCCTCCATGTCGGCAAGGGTGGGAATGTCGACGCCAAGGGCGCGGACCAAGGCGGTTTGTGGCGGTTGCGGGCGGTAAAGGTCGATCCATACCGCAGCCGTCAGATTGGCCCCAAGGGGAAGTTGCTGCAGTTTCCGATCATCGCAGGCATAGGCGAACAGCATGTCAGGCAGCCAGAACCGACGACACCAAAAGCTGGGTATAGGCGTGCTGCGGATCGTCCAGCACCTGATCTGTCAGGCCTTGTTCCACAACCTTGCCCGATTTCATCACCATCAGGCGGTGCGCCAGAAGGCGGACGACAGCAAGGTCATGCGTCACGATGATCACCGAAAGGCCCAGATCGCGCACCAATCCGCGCAGAAGGTCCAACAGGCGGGCCTGAACCGAAACATCAAGGCCCCCGGTCGGTTCATCCATGAAGACCAGACGCGGGCCCGTCACCAGATTGCGGGCGATTTGAAGGCGCTGCTGCATACCGCCCGAAAAGGCTGTGGGGCGGTCGTCGATGCGGTCAGCGGCGATTTCCACCCGACCCAGCCAGTCGGTCGCGGTGTCGCGGATCTGGCCGTAATGGCGCGCGCCGATGGCCATCAGCCGTTCGCCCACATTGCCGCCCGCCGAAACCCCCATCCGCAGGCCATCGCGTGGGTTTTGGTGGACATAGGCCCATTCAGTGCGTCCCAGACGCCGACGGTCGGTTTCCGACATCGCCAGCACATTGCGCCCGTCATAGGTGATCTGGCCCAGATCGGTAGACTGGTTGCCGGCAAGGCAAGACAGCAGGGTGGATTTGCCCGACCCGCTTTCGCCGACGATGCCCAAGACTTCGCCGGGGTAAAGATCGAAGGACACATCGGCGCAGCCGATGCGGTGGCCGTAGCGTTTGGTCAGGCCAGTGACCGAAAGAAGGGGGTTTGTCATTTCGGAAACTCCTGAGTTTGGGCAACGCCCAGTCGTCCGACATGGCCTGCGTCGCGGCGGCTGGCGCAGAAATCGGTGTCGGAACAGACATACATCCGGCTGCCCTGATCGTCGGTGATGACCTCATCCAGATAGCTGTTGCCCGCACCGCACAGGTCGCAGTCATGCGGGGCCTTGGTCGCGGTGAAAGGGTGGTCATCGAAATCCAGGCTGACAACTTGCGTGTAGGGGGGCAGGGCGTAGATGCGCTGCTCGCGTCCCGCGCCAAACAACTGGATCGCCGGGCTGTCGGACAGTTTCGGGTTGTCAAACTTGGGGATGGGCGAGGGGTCCATCACATAGCGGCCTTCCACCTTGACCGGATAGGCATAGGCGGTGGCAATCTGGCCGTGGCGCGCGATGTCTTCGTACAGCTTGACGTGCATCAGCCCGTATTCTTCCAGCTCGTGCATCTTGCGGGTTTCGGTTTCTCGCGGTTCCAAAAAGCGCAGGGGTTCCGGGATTGGCACCTGATAGACCAGAATCTGCCCCGTCGTCAGCGCCACTTCGGGGATGCGGTGGCGGGTCTGGATGACGGTGGCGTTGGCGGTGGATTCGGTCACGGCGACATTTGCGGTGCGCTGGAAAAACTTGCGGATGCTGACGGCGTTGGTTGTATCATCGGCCCCTTGGTCGATGACCTTCAGCGTGTCATCAGGGGTCAGGCAGGCCGCCGTCACCTGCACGCCACCGGTGCCCCAGCCGTAGGGCATCGGCATTTCCCGGCTGGCGAAGGGCACCTGATAGCCGGGAACCGCAATGCCTTTCAGGATGGCGCGGCGGATCATGCGCTTGGTCTGTTCGTCAAGATAAGCAAAGTTATAGGCCTGATCGGTCATTCCGCAGCCTCCTGCATCTGGGCCTGTACTTCGGTGCGCAAGCGACGGACCAGTTCCAGTTCGGCCTGAAAATCAACGTAGTGGGGCAGTTTTATGTGTTCCAGAAACCCCGTCGCCTGAATGTTGTCGCAGTGATACAGCACGAATTCCTCGTCCTGCGCAGGGGCGCCGCTGTTGTCTTCGCCAAGCTCTTTCCAGCGCAAGGAACGGTCAACCAGGGACATGGCGATCGACTTGCGTTCGGATTGGCCAAAGACCAGCCCATAGCCCCGTGTGAATTGCGGTGGCTCGGTTCTAGAGCCCTTGAACTGGTTGACGGTTTCGCATTCGGTCAACTCGATCTCGGCGATTTCCACGGCGAAACCCAGTTCGGGAATGTCCACTTCCACCGCGACCTGGCCGATGCGCAATTCACCGACAAAGGCGTGGGTGCGGCCGTAACCGCGCTGGGTGGAATAGGCCATCGACAGGATGAACCCTTCGTCGCCCCGGGTGATCGCCTGCAGGCGCAAAGCGCGTGAGGCCGGAAGTTCCAGCGGATCGCGCGTCAGGTCGGGCGGTGTTTCTTCGGACCGTGGCGCGGTTTCAATCAGACCGTCGCGGTTCAGAAATCCGGTGACATGCGGGACATGGGCGGGCCCCGCGCCGTCTTGCCCCGACAGGGGGGCAAGAGGCTGCCCCTCGGCCATCAGTTTGAAATCCAGCAGTCGGTGGGTGTAGTCAAAGGTTGGCCCCAGAACCTGCCCGCCCGGAATATCCTTGAATGTGGCGCTGATGCGGCGGTCCACCGTCATGGCGGCGGTATCCACGGGGTTGGATGTCCCCAGACGCGGCAGGGTGGTGCGATAGGCGCGGATCAGGAAAACCGCCTCTATCAGATCGCCGCGCGCTTGTTTGATTGCCAGCGCGGCCAGATCGGCATCGTAAAGCGACCCTTCTGCCATCACCCTGTTGACCGCCAGCCGCAGCTGTTCGCGGATTTGCGGAATGGTCAGTTCGGCAATTCCCAGATCGCCGCGCCGTTCTTCGGCAAGCCAGGCGTGGGCATTGTCGATGGCACGTTCGCCACCTTTGACAGCAACATACATCAGGCGGCCCTTACTTGGGTTGAGCGCGGCAGGCCTGCGATGTCTGCCTTGCAGGTGAACAGGCAGTCAAAGCCCAGCGGGAACATTGCGCGGTTGGCTTGAAAGGTGGCGGTTTCGGGCAGGGAAAGCCGGGCCGCCGTCTGGATGCCGGGGCCGGCAAGGTGGGCGCCATCGGTGGTAAGGGCTTCCATCTCGACGATCAGAGTGGCGGAACGGTCAGGGTAATCGGGTTGACCGATGGCAAAACGGTCAAGCGGGTGCAGATCGGCCCAGCGGCCAAGGGCGAATTGGGCGCGGGTCGCGGCCACCAAGGGCGCACCGATGTGAAAGGCCACCCAATCGCGCACCGGCTGGCAATCGGCAGGGCCTGCCAGATGCAAAGGGGTAGTGCTGTCGCACAGGGTCAGAAGGGCGGTGCCCGCAGCCACGGTCGGCGGGGCAGGGGGCACGGCCCCGGTCAGCGGGCTTATTGTGCCAGGTCGGGCCAGGGCGTTCAGGATGTTGCGAAAGGCGCGTGCCGATTGCACCGGGGCATCGGTAAAGCCGCCTTGCAGGCTGGTGGCGGTCATTGGTCTTCCCCCCGGACCATGGTGAAGAAGTCAACTTTGGTGGCGGCAGCCTTGGCGGCGCGGGTGGTGCGGCGGGCTTCTGCCTCGGCGCCAAGGGTTTCGATCACAGCGTCAAGGGTGGCATCGGTTTGCAGCAGCGCGTCCAGCACGGCGGCGCGGGTGGCGTGGGCCTTGTCGCGGCCCTGTACCCAGGCGTGGCCGACTGCGCCATCCGCCAGTTGTACCGAGGCGCGGGTGACAGTCATTTCGCCCAGATTGAAGGGCTCTGCCGTGCCGCCGACACGGCCGCGCACCATGACCGCGCCGACCTCGGGCTGGCGCAGGTGCTGGTGGGCGGGCAGGCTGGGCAACAGTGCCGCCAGCCGCGCGGGCGGGGCCTTGGCCAACAGCGCCATCCAGCGCTGACGCGCCGCTTGACGGGTCGTTTGATCAGGTGGGTTCATTTTCGCCTCGACATCTTGCGATGTTGTCTAGTTTTCTATACAACTAGACAAATCATAGGCGCTGGCGTGTCGCCCGGCAACGAAACTTGCGTGAATTTTTCATGACAAAGAGGCCAGCGATGCCCCGTACCGCGATCTGGAAATCCATCGTTGATACCATCGGGGCCGAGATTGCCGAGGGGCTGTATCGCCCGGGCGACAAGCTGCCGACGGAAGCCGCCTTTGCGGCGCGGTTCGGCGTCAATCGCCATACCGTGCGGCAGGCCCTGGCGGCGCTGGCGGTTGCGGGAACGGTGCATGCCCGGCGCGGGGCGGGGGTGTTTGTGACGGCACAGCCCACCGACTATGCGCTGGGGCGGCGGGTGCGGTTTCATCAGAACGTCAGCGCCTCGGGGCGTACACCGTCGCGGCGCATCACCCGGCTGGAAACCCGGCCCGCCACCGGGCGTGAGGCCGAGGGGTTGGGGTTGGCGCTGGGCGCGCTTGTGCAGGTGATCGAGGGCGTCTCACTGGCCGATGGGCAACCCCTGGCGACATTTCGATCGGTGTTTGATGCCGGGCGTTTTCCCGGGCTTTTGACGGCGATGGAGCGGCAGTCTTCGGTTACGGCGGCTTTGGCGGCCTGCGGGGTGACAGACTATACACGGGCCGAAACGCGGATCACGGCCAAACTTGCCACGCCCCTGCTGGCGCTGACCTTGCAGGTGCCGGAAGGGGCGGCGGTATTGCGGTCAACCGCCGTGAATGTTGATGGGGCCGGGGTGGCTGTCGAATACGGCGTCACCTGGTTTGCAGGCGACCGCGTGACACTGACCGTTGCGCCCGAAGGCGCGTAGCGGGCAGGTTTCATGCCCTATCCGTTGTATTTTTCAAGAAATGCCTCGGCCTGCAGGGTGCGGAAGTCCTTTAGCCCGGCGCGCAGTCTTTGATGGTCCCAGTCCCACCATGCCAAGGCCAGCAGTCGTTCAATGATAGCGGGTGAAAACCGCGCGCGCAGGGGTTTGGCGGGGCATCCGGCAACCATCATGAAGGGAGCAATGTCTTTGGTCACCACCGCGGCAGAGGCGACAATGGCCCCGATGCCCACGGTGATGTCGGGCTTGATGACCGCGCCGTGGCCGATCCAGCAATCCGCCCCCAGCGTGGTGCGGCGCGCGGCGCGGGCAACGAAAAACGATGGGTCGTCCTGCGCATCATCCCAGTAATAGCTGGACCGATACAGAAAATGATGCTGGGCCGCATGGCTGTAAGGGTGGTCCGTGGGCCCGATCCGCGTCATGGCGGCAATGTTGGAAAACCGCCCCACCGTGGTGTTGGCAATGTCGGCCATCCGGTCGCAATAGGCGTAATCCTCAAACGTCGAATTGATGACGCGGGCGCTTTCGCCGACCTCGCAGTAGCGGCCGAAGGTAGAGTTCACCAGTTGCACGCCAGCGTGAATAAACGGGGTATCGGGCGAAAGTTTTGGCATGTGGGTGCCTTTCACAGGGTTGGGTTTTGCGATGCTTGGGGTTTTCCGGCCCTGGCAAGTGTGCCCGGGCGTTCGGCGGGGAAAGGCCCGATGGGCCTGTTCCTGATCCGCCTTACCCCTTGATCAGCTTGCGGCGCAGCCAGCCGGAAAGGCTGTCCATCGCCATGACCATCAGCACGATAAGGACCATATAGTAGGCGACCTCTTCCCAGTCTTTCTGGGTGATGATGGCTTGGGTCAGCAGCAGGCCAATGCCGCCGCCCACGATGGCGCCGATGACGGTGGCGCTGCGGGTGTTGGATTCAAGGTAATACAGAACTTGGGACAGCAGCACGGGCGTCACCTGCGGGATCACCCCAAAGCGGGCGCGCTGCAGGTTGCTGGCACCGGTGGACCGAATGCCTTCAACCTGCTTTTCATCAATATTTTCCAGTGCTTCGGAGAACATCTTGCCAAAGCTGCCGGTGTCGGTGATCAAGATCGCAAGGGCTCCGGTCATCGGGCCGGGACCAAAGGCGCGGCTTAGGACGATGGTCCAGATCAGCCCATCGACCCCGCGGATAAAGTCGAACACCCGGCGCAGGCCAAAGCGGATGGCACGGAAGGGCATCATGTTCGAGGCGGCCATGAATCCCAGCGGCAGGGCGATGCACGCCGCGCCCATGGTGCCAAGAAAGGCCATGAGAATGGTTTCGAAGATCGCCCACAGCACATCGCCATGGCGCCACATCTTGTTGGTCCAGACTTCGGATACGATGTAGCCCGCGTTGGGGCGGTTGGCATCCACGCGGTCACCCCACAGCGCCAGCGCAGCCAGTTCAGTGGGGGATTTGCCGTAGAACGGGCTGTCGAGGGTGAAGAAGAACAGCTCCCACCCCGGCTGATAGCGAAAGGTTTCCACCTTGGAACGTGAGTAGTTGAAGCGTCCGGCATCGGTCGTGACCGATACCTTGTTCTCTGAAACGCTGATCCAGTCGGGGATCGGCTGTGGGG
This sequence comes from uncultured Cypionkella sp., assembly GCA_964497815.1. Taxonomy (GTDB): domain Bacteria; phylum Pseudomonadota; class Alphaproteobacteria; order Rhodobacterales; family Rhodobacteraceae; genus Cypionkella. Next base: position 21,034 of record CAZCFC010000006.1, on the reverse strand, counting down.
CGGTCAGCGCCAGTTTGCCGCCCTTGGGCCGAATATCAACGGTGCCATATCCGGGGATGACATAGCGGGCACCGGCGGCGTCATAGGTGACCAGATGCCCATCGCCAAGGTCGATCCGCGTCACATCGCCGGTGCGCGTCACCCAATCGGGCAGCATGTCGGCAGGGTATGTGCCCTTGTTTTCGCCCTCGATGGCGATGGTCACTTTGTCTGAGCGGTTGTCGCGGGTGACGTGGGTTTTGTAAGACCAGAAATCGCCCAGCAAAATGGCGGCGTTGTCCAGCCGTGCGCGGGCAGCAAGGCCCGGCAGATCAAAGCTGATCGCGGCATAGGTCAGATAGCCAAGTACCAGCGCCAGAACGCCAAAGGACAGATGGAGGCGGGCTGCAAAGCTGCGCTGAACGGTATCGGCAAGGCTGGGGGGCAAGGTGGCTGCGGTCATTGGATTTTGCCTTTCACCAGCCGCGTCCGGGCGTGGTCAGAGATGCGGTCGATCACGGCAATGGTCAGGAACAACAGCAGGAAAATTGCCACCACCTGATCGTATTTGCCTTGCCCCCATTGCATCGACAGCTTCAGATCATGCCCGATGCCGCCTTCCCCGACAAAGCCCAGAATGGCGCTGGCGCGGACGTTGATTTCAAAGCGCAGCAGGGCATAAGAGATCCAGTTGGGCGCAACCTGCGGGATGACGCCCAGCCACATGCGCTGGCCCCAGCTTGCGCCCACCGATGCCAGCCCCTCGACCGGTTTCAGATCTGCGTTTTCCGCGACTTCCGAGAACAGTTTTCCAAGTGCCCCGCCAGTGTGCAGGGCAATGGCGATGACGGCGGGCACGGGGCCACCCCCCAGCAGGAAGATCAGCACCAATGCCACCACGATTTCGGGGATGGCGCGCAGGGCGTCCATACTGCGGCGAAACAGGGGGATCAACCGCGGCCAGCGGGCCAGGCCGCGCGTGGCCAGCAGCGCCAGTGACATGGCGGCCAGCCCGCCCAGAAGCGTGGACACGGCAGCAATGTTGATGGTTTCCACCAGCGAGGGCAGGAATTCCACGAACAGACCGGGCAGGTTGGCGCGGTTGGCCCAGGCCTCGGACAGCACCTCGGCGGGAAAGGCGGGCAGCATCGGAAGGCCGGCCACAAAGTCACCCGCGTTGCGTTCCTGCGCCAGAAGAAAGCCTGATGCCATCAGGGCCACGAACAGCACCAGCAGGATGCCGCCATACATGCGCTTGCGGCGCACCATTTCCAGATAGGACTGCCGGGGGTCCGACATATCGGGGCGTGGGCCCGGTTCGGGACCAAAGGCGATGTCTACCATAGGGGCCTCATGCAAAAAATTGCCGGACCCCGCGTGGCGGGGCCCGGCGATGCGTCATCAAATCTTAGAGGCCTTCTTGCAGCTTGCGGGCCGCCAGAACACCATCAAAGGCAGAGTGTTCTACCGGAACAAAGTCTTTCGCCTCGCCTGCGGCCACGCCATATGCGCAGTACTTGTCGGTTTCCCACAGATCGGCGGTCAACGCGGTGGCCTTGTCCTTGATGTCCTGCGGCAGGGCCTTGCGGACCACCATCGGGCCTTCGGGGATCAGGGTCGAGCGCCAGATTTCAACCAGGTTGTTCATGTCAACCAGACCGGCATCGGCGGCCTTGCGGAAGGCACCCGAGTTGTAGCCATCTTCCCAGTTGCCAACACCGTCGGCCCAGGACACGCCCGCCGCGAAATCGCCGTTGGCCACGCCGACAATGGTCTGCTCATGGCCGCCCGACATTTTGACTTCGCTGAAATACTCTTCCAGCTTGCCGTATTTGGCGGTCAGTTCAGCACCGGGAACCAGATACCCCGAGGTCGAGTTCGGATCGGCAAAGGCAAAGATCTTGCCCTTTGCGTCGTCCATCGAGGTGATTCCGGTGTCTTTGCGGGTGAAGCCGATCGAGTAATAGCCGGTCGAACCGTTCAGGTTCATCTTGGTCAGCTTGACCTCAACCGCCTCGGGGTCGGTCAGATAGATCTTGGCGTAGGACGATGCGCCCAACCAGGCATAGTCAAGCGTACCGCCCAGCAGGCCCTGAATCACGCCGTCATAGTCGGCGGGGGTGAACACCTTGACCGGAACGCCAAGGGCTTCTTCCATCTTTGCGCGGAAACATTCGTTCGAGGTCAGGCGATCCTGGGCATTTTCACCGCCAAGGATGCCGATGTTGAATTCCTTGATGGTCTCTTGGGCCGAAGCCATGCCGGCAAGGGCCGAGGTGGCAGCAAGGGCGAGCAGCAGCTTTTTCATGGGTCACTCCATGTGGGTTAAAGCCCCTTGTCGGGGGCCGGGGGCTGTATCTGGGGTTACGACAGCATCAGGTCTGCAAAGGTGCGGTCAGGTGCGGTGTCGGTCGGAAGGGCGGTCGAGGTTGCGGCCTCGTTAAAGCTGGCGTCGGCGCCGTAGATGTCGCGCGCCACACCGGGTGAAAGTTGATCGGGCGTGCCGTCAAACACGATGCGGCCGTCGCGCATGCCAATCACCCGGTCACAATAGCGCCGCGCGGTATCCAGCGTGTGCAGGTTGGCGATGACCATGCGGCCATCTTCGACGTTGATGCGCTTCAGGCTGTCCATCACCACCTGCGCGTTCATCGGATCAAGGCTGGCGATCGGTTCATCGGCCAGAATGATCTGCGGGTCTTGCATCAGGGCGCGGGCAATCGCCACGCGTTGTTGCTGGCCGCCCGACAGCGCCTCGGCCCGCTTGGGGGCCTGCTCGGAAATCCCCAGACGGTCAAGGATTTCCAGCGCCCGCAGTATATCGGCGCGGGGCCAGATGTTGAACATGGTCTGCAGCGTGCCCCGGCGGTTCAGAATGCCGTGCAGCACGTTTGACGCCACATCCATGCGCGGCACCAGATTGAACTGCTGAAAGATCATCGCGCACTGGCTTTGCCACGCCCGGGCGGCGGCCCCTTTCAGGGCCAGCACGTTGCGGCCACTGACGATGATCTCGCCCGAGGATGCATCGGTCAGCCTGTTCATCATTCGCAGAAAGGTCGACTTCCCCGCGCCCGAGCGCCCGATGATGCCGACAAAAGCCGGACGGTCGACCGTAAAGCTCATCTGGTCAACGGCGGCCTTCTGGCCGAACAGCCGTGTCACGGCTTTGACTTCCAACATCGCCAGACCCTTCCCGATTTCGTTAGGGCGGTCATAGTGGTGCTGTGTGACAGTCCGCCAACGGCTGCGTGAACCTTGCGTGACGCTGTTACCAGCGCACGCGTTTGGGCCAGATGAAGACCTCATCCGTGCGGATCGCGGGATTGGTCGTCATCTCGATGGTGCGGCGGCGCAGGAATTCTGCCACCTGACCACGGTCAAGCTGACGCAGCTGGTCGGCGGCGATCGGGGTGCCGACGGTCATGTGCACCGGACCTCCCATGCGGCGGCGGGTTTCATGGAAGATCAGCGCAACGCGCAAGGGATATTACCGGCTACAAGGGCCGCATTGCGTATGATGTCAGCAAGCCTGATGGCACTCGCCGCAAGCTTATGGATGTGTCGCGGCTGGCGGCTATGGGCTGGCAGGCGAAAACCGGCTTGCGCGAAGGCATTGCTGAAACCTATCAATGGTATCTGGCGAACGCCGCCGAATTGCGCAGCGCTTGATCCGGAATGCACCAGAAAGCCAGACACCCATGACTTCTCCCATCATTCATCCTGTCATTCTGTGCGGCGGCTCGGGCACTCGGCTTTGGCCTTTGTCGCGCAAAAGCTATCCCAAGCAGTTCGCCCGCCTCATGGGCAACGAAAGTCTGTTTCAGTCGTCGGTGCGCCGCGTCAAGGCGCCGGGCTATGCGGCACCACTGGTGATCACTGGCGAGCCGTTTCGATTTATCGTGACTGAACAGCTGGCGGCCATCGAAATGGATGCCATGGCCCAACTGATCGAGCCGCAGGGCCGCAACACAGCGCCGGCCGTGCTTGCTGCAGCGCTTTGGCTGGCAAAGCGCGACCTGGATGCCATGATGCTTGTCACTCCGTCTGACCATGTGATCCCCGATGCGACAGAGTTCCGCCGCGCCGTCGAGGCTGCCTTGCCGCGTGCGCAGGCCGGCGATCTGATCACGTTCGGGATCACGCCGCTGCGGGCTGAGACTGGCTATGGGTGGCTGGAACTGGCCCAGGGTGCCGATGCCACTGCCAGTTTGCCGCAAAGCCTGGTGCGGTTTGTTGAAAAGCCCGATCTGGGGCGGGCGCAGGCCATGCTGGCGGCGGGGAATTTCCTGTGGAACGCCGGGATTTTCCTGTTCACGGCACGCACGGTGCTTGACGCCTATCGCACCCACGCGCCGCAGTTGATGGCAGCCGCAGAGGCTGCTGTTGACGGGGCCTCGGGTGATCTGGGCTTCACGCGGCTTGCCGCTGACGCCTGGGCGCAATTGGATGAGATTTCGATCGACTATGCGATCATGGAGCGGGCTGACAATCTGGCGGTCATGCCCTTTGCCGCTGGATGGTCCGATCTGGGTGGTTGGGATGCGGTCTGGCTTGAATCTGCACCCGATGCCGCAGGAAATGTGACATCGTCCCATGCCACCGCCATTGATTGCCGCGATACGCTGTTGCGGTCTGAAACGCCGGGGCTGGAATTGGTGGGGATCGGTCTGGACGACATCATTGCCGTAGCGATGAACGATGCGGTGCTGGTGGCGCATAAATCTGACAGCCAGCGTGTCAAAGAGGCCGTTACGGCCTTGCGCGCGCGCGGTGTCAAGCAGGCTGAATCCTTTCCCGTCGATCACCGCCCTTGGGGTTGGTTCGAAAGTCTGGTCATCGGAGATCGGTTTCAGGTCAAGCGTATCGTGGTGCATCCGGGGGCGGCACTGTCGCTGCAAAGCCATCATCATCGGTCTGAACACTGGATTGTGGTACAAGGAACAGCCCGCGTGACTGTCGATCAGACCGTGCAATTGCTGACCGAAAACCAGTCGGTCTATATCCCCTTGGGCGCGGTGCACCGGATGGAAAACCCCGGCAAGCTGCCGATGGTGTTGATCGAAGTGCAGACGGGCAGTTATTTGGGAGAAGATGATATCATCCGGTATGAGGATGTGTATGCCCGCAGTTGATGACCACGCCGCAGCCGCTTGGATGATGTGCTGCAACTGTGGAATGTGCAGCGCGGTGGTATCAGTTTTGTCGTCCCCCACCCGCCACCACTGCGCAAGTATCTGAAAGGTTTCCTGAGTTCCGCAGATTTGGCGCGACCTGCATGCGCCGCTGACTGGGGTTGCAGGGCGAACGTGCTGCAAAAGTTCTACTTTCGGCCTCCACTCTGTAAGCCAATCCAAATGGCGTGCAGTTGACTGCACGCCATTTCAAGTGATGACGCTCAGGGCCGGTGGCATGGCAGGCGCAGGTGGTGGTTCTGCATGCGATGTGGCCGACCCTGATCGTGTGATCAGCCCAGTTTCACCCGGATCATCTGGTAGGACAGCGGTGGTACTGTCAGTTTGACCATACCATCTTCGATCACCGCGCCGACGCCCTTCGAGGGCGCAACATGGTTCTGATTGTCCGCAGTATTCACCGCGCGCAGGTCTTCGTGCGTCATCACCTGATGGTCGATGATGCTGCCCGCAGCAAAGCCTTGCAGGCTGATCTCGGTGTCAATCGCTTCGGTGGTGTGACGGTTGATCGCAAAGAAGGTCAGGCTGTTGCGGTCGACATCATGAACCCCTGCCACATCGACATAGGGCACATTGTCGGCCACTTCCGCGTCATAACCGGGGCAAGTGACTGCCAGTTGCAGCGCGGTGCCGCGACCGAACACCGAGGCAAAGAAATATGGGTAGTAGATCGTCTGCCGCCATGCTTTGCCCATCGGATCGGTCATGATCGGCGCGATGACGTTTACCAACTGGGCGATGCAGGCGATTTTGACCACGTTGGATTTGCGGATAAACGTATTCAGGATCAGCCCGACCTGCAGGACGTCTTCAAAATTGTAGATGTCCTCCAGCAGGCGGGGCGCGTGCGGCCAGCCTTCATTGCCCTCAAGGATCTTGCGATCCTGCTGGCGCGAGTGATACCAGACGTTCCATTCGTCAAAGCAAATGTAGACATCATGCTTGGACCGCTTGTTCGCCTTGACCAGATTGATGGTCGACTCGATCGTCGAGATATAGCGGTCCAGTTTCTCGTTCAAAGCCAAGTAGTTGCCGGTATGCTGGGCGTGGTTCGAGAAATACATGTGCAGACTGATGTAATCGACCGACTCGTAAGTATGCTCCAGCACGATCCGTTCCCATTCGGGATAGGTTTTCATGTCGGCGTTCGAGGAGCCGCAGACCACAAGCTTTAGATTGCGGTCAAAGGCGCGCATGGTCTTGGCAACTTCATTGGCAAGTCGGCCGTATTCATCGGCGGTTTTATGGCCAACCTGCCACGGGCCATCCATCTCGTTGCCAAGGCACCACAGATCAACGCCGAAGGGTTCGGCGCGGCCATTCTTCTTGCGCAGATCGCCCCAGTGGCTGCCCAGCGGGCCATTCACATATTCCAGAAAATTGCGCGCATCATCCAACCCCCGAGAGCCAAGGTTGATCGCCAGCATCATTTTCGTGCCAACCGTATCGCACCAGTCGGAAAATTCATGCACCCCGACGGCGTTGCTGTCCGAGGTATGCCAAGCCAGATCCAGCCGGGTGGGGCGGTCTTCGCGCGGGCCGATGCCGTCTTCCCAGTTATAGGCCGAAACGAAATTGCCACCGGGATAGCGGACGTAGGGTATATTCAGATCCTTGACCAGATCAATCACATCGCCCCGCATGCCGTTCTTGTCGGCGGTCGGGTGATCGGGTTCGTAGATGCCAGTGTAAATTGCACGACCAAGGTGTTCGAGAAACGCCGAGTAAACCCGGTCGTCGATCTGGGCGATGGTGAAATCTTTATGTGCGGTGACTTTGGCTTTCATGCTGTCCTCCCCGGGGGCAGCCCTCCCGGCAGCCCGTGTATCTGTAATCAGGATATGTATCCGTTTTTACAGATCACAGGTCAAGCGCGAATCTTGTCCCTAGCCGGCCGAGGTCAGCCGCATGACGATATCCTGATCGTAGTTGCCGAACCCGCGGCCAAATATGTTGATGCCGCCGGGGTGACGGGCGTCTTCCCGCACCGCGATGCGCAGCCGGATCGAGCGATGTTCTTCCAGATCAAGATCCTTCAGGGCGACCGGGCTGACCTTCATGCCATCCACATACGTGCCTGTGCTGTTGACCCGGAACGTCTTGAGCATCCCATATTGGCTGCCCTTCAATTTCCACCAGGCTGGGGTGTAAACCCCGCGTTTGTCGCCAAAATCGCCGGGGCTGGTCCATTTGCACACCTCGATTCCATTCACCGAAATCGAGATGTCCGAGGGCCAGTTGGCATCGGTTCCGGGCACTTCCGAGGAAAGTTCCATCGAAAACTCGACACTCTCAACGCGGCCGTTCATCAGTTTTATGTTGTTGGGAAACTGATAATCAACATAGCCACGGGTGAACCAGATCAGTCCCGCACCCATCCGGCCGGGGTCCAGAAACGTGTCGGGCACATCCAGCAACCCGATGATCCCGTCTTGGGAACACAGCCCGCAAGGCGCACTGACATCGCAACTTGTATAAAGTCCAAGCGGCATTGCCACTTCGATCTGATTGTCTGCGGTCTGGGCCGGGGCATCCTTGAACCGGACCAGCACCTCATCGAACAGGGTGTGACAGATCTTTTGATTGCCCTTTTTTGCCCGCTGGGTTTCAGTGCGGATAAGCCCGGCATCCTCCAGCAACTGAATGTTGGCGGATACAGAAGACTGAGGCAGGTCAAGGGCTTGGGCGATTTCATTGACATTCATCGCACCTTGGGTGTGCAGCAGTTTCAGCACCTTCACCCGTGCAGGAGAGGCGAAGGCCTTTAACACCTCGATCCCGTCCTCCGGGTCCACGATCAGAAAATTGCGGCTCATCAGGTTCCTGCGCCAAGCATGATTGTTCTTTGATCCGTATCAGAAAATCTGATTAAGTCAATGTCGGCCGGGTTTTCCGATTGATTGGCGCAGCACGATGGGGCAATCCATCTTGACCTGCCGTGGTCCGCCGGTTTGCGCACCCGTCAAAACCTGCACGCTCCAGCGGCCCATGTCATCATGCGGCAAGATCATGGTTGTCAGTGGCGGCGACAGGTGCGCCACCAGATCTTCGTTGTCAAAACCCACCACCGAGATGTCGCGCGGCACCTGCAATCCGGCCTGGGCAATCGCTTCGTAGCAGCCGATGGCCGCGCGGTCGTTGAAGCAGAAAAACGCTGTTGGTGGATCGGGCAACTTCAGCAAACGTGCTGTCGCCGCGCGGCCTGAATCCACCGTCCAGACGGGTTGCGCGGTTAGCGTCGGGTCGATGCCAATATCGGCGGTGGCCAGCGCCTGACGATACCCTTTGGCCCGATCACGGCTGGCCTCGCCCCAATCCTCGCCGGCCAGATGTGCGATCCGCCGATGGCCGGCGGTGATCAACGCCGTCACCGCAGCAAAGGCACCGGACACATCAGCCGGCCGCACCGATGGAAAGCGCCGCGAGGTATCGTGGCAGTTCAGTAAAACCAGCGGCTGCATGGCCATCCGCGCCGACACTGTCACGGCCCGCGTCACCAAAGTTGTGTAAAGAATGCCCAGCAAATTGGTCTGACCCAGCATTTCAAGCGCTGCCGCTTCGGCCTCGGGGTCGGCGCGGGTGCAGATGACAGCCAGCAAAGCCCCCTGCGCTGCCGCCTCATCACGCGCACCTTCGATCAGTGGGGCGGAAAATGGCGTTGTTGACAGCTCGTCAATCAGCATGCCGATGACGGGGGCACCTATCGACATCGTTGTCGCCGGTTTGCGCGAATACCCCAGCGCCGCCGCCACGGCTGCAACCTTGGCACGGGTTTTTGTGGACACCCTGGCATGGGCCACATTGTTCAGCACCAGCGAAACCGTCGCCTGCGATACGCCCGCCGCCCGGGCAACGTCGATCATGGTCGCGCGTTTTTGGGTCATGCGACACCTCCGGTTTCAAGTTTAGGGCCAAGTTTCGGGCTTGCCAAGGCGTCTGCTCATCGACATGCTAATATTATTATTAATATGATCAGGGGAATCGACATGAGTGTTCGACAGGCAGTCTCGTTGGATGGCATGTGGGACTTTCGGCATGAAAGCGATGTCGGTTGGCGGCAAAGCCCGGTGCCCATGCCATGGCAGGCCGTTTTTCCTGATTTGCGTCAAAGCTTTGGTCGTGCCACGTACCGCCGCAGCTTTGCGCGCCCCGATCTTCGGGGCAGGGTGGCGGTGCTTTGTTTCGGCGCGGTCGGTGACAGTGCCACCGTGCGCCTGAACGGACAGTTACTTGGGGTGCATGAGGGCGGCTGGCTGCCGTTCGAGTTTCCCTTGGATGATAAATTACTTCGGGAAAACAATATCCTGGAGGTGGATTGCCACCTGCCGGACGGCAATGCATTTGGTGAAATTCCGCATGGCAAGCAAAGTTGGTACGGTCCCACGGCGGGCATCTGGCAATCTGTTCGGCTGGACCTGCGCGCGCCGGTTCATGTGACGCATTGCGCGATCAGTGCCGATCTTGGCAGTGGTCGGGTGGACTTGCGCATCGAAACCAGCCAACCGACCGTGGCGCAGATTGAGTTGCACGCGCCAGACGGAACGGTTGTGGCCCTTGGCACCACCGACGCCGCGCTGTCGCTGGTTGTGGCGCAGGTGCAGGCATGGTCCCCGGAAACCCCCGCACTTTATACGGCTGTGGTAAAGACTGGCGACGATATTACCAAGCACAGCTTCGGATTTCGCAGCCTGACCACCCAAAATGGCCAGATGTTCCTGAACGGCAAGCCATGGTTCATGCGCGCGGCGCTGGATCAGGATTATTACCCGGAAGGCATCTGCACGCCGCCGTCGGTTGCCTATCTTGAGGATCAGTTGATCAAGGCCAAACAACTGGGTCTGAACATGCTTCGGTGCCATATCAAGGTGCCTGATCCGCGCTATTACGAGGTGGCCGATCGGCTTGGCATGCTGATCTGGACCGAAATTCCCAACGTCGCGACATTCACCAAGGCGTCGGCGGCGCGGATGCGGTCGACGATGGAGGGGATTTTGCGGCGCGACGGCAATCATCCTTCGATCGTGATCTGGACGATCATCAATGAAGATTGGGGCACGCGACTGTGCGATGATCCGAAGCATCGCGCGTGGCTCAAGGCCGAATATGATTGGCTCAAAGCCGCAGATCCGACGCGGCTGGTGGTGGATAACTCGCCATGCCACAACAATTTTCATGTCAAATCCGATCTGAATGATTTCCACTACTATCGGTCAATCCCCGAGCGCCGTGCCGAGTGGGATGCGCTGACAGCGGAATTCGCGGCAGGCGCGGATTGGACCTACACCCCCTTTGGCGACGGCGAGCGACGCGGTGATGAGCCGCTGATCGTGTCGGAATTTGGCGTCTGGGGTCTGCCAGACCCGGCGCAAGTACGGATCGACGGGCAAGAGCCTTGGTGGATGGAAACAGGCGGCACCTGGGGCGATGGCGCGGCCTATCCCCACGGCATCGAATTCCGGTTTGCCAGCCTTGGGCTGGACAGGGTGTTTGGTGGCTTTGATGCCTTTATCAAGGCGGCGCAGTGGTATCAGTTTGCCAACCTGAAGTACCAGATCGAGACGATGCGCGCCCATCCCAGCATTCAGGGCTATGTGATAACCGAGTTTACAGATGTGCATTGGGAATCTAACGGACTTTTGGATATGAACCGAAATCCGCGGATTTTTCATGATGTCTTCAAGGGATTCAACGCTGATGTGGTCATCACGCCAAGACTGGACCGGTATGCGGCGGCGGCGGGTGGGGGTGTCAAATTTACTCCGGCGGTGGCCACTGGTGGTCAGTCTGTAGGCGCTGCGGTGCTGCATTACGCGATGGAGGGCGGTCCCTCGGGCCAGATCGGGCTGCCCGCCACCGGGCCGCTGTCCGTGACCGAGGGCAGCGCGATCAGCCTGCCAGTGCCGCCCCTTGCTGCGGCCCGGACTGCGGATGTTACGCTGCGTCTGACGGTGGACGGCAACGAGGTGGCGCGCAACACGGTCACCTTGTCGCTGTTTGCACAGCGCAAGCCGCAGGTGTTGTCCCTGCATGTGCCAGACCCGGTTCTGGCCGCGCGTGCCGTGGCGCTTGGCTATCGTTTGGCCGATGCGGGGCAGGCGGATGTAACGGTCGTTCACGCCTTGTCTGATGCGGATATCCGGCAACTTCAAGCGGGGGCCCGCTATCTGGTGTTGGCCGATGGCACATTGAAAACAAATGGCAATCTGCGCGTGGACGGTCAAACCCGTGAGCAACCTTTCATTCAGGCTGTCGATGATACTCTGGGAATTCCGCGCGGGTCCGAAATGGCGCTGCCCAATATCAACCTGATACAACGCCACGGCACGATGTGGCGCGGCGATTGGATTGCGGGCTTCAGCTGGATCCGCCGGGACGGTGCCTTTGCTGCGCTTCCGGGCGGTCCTTTGCTTGATCTTGCCTATGACCGGGTGGTGCCGCATCACGTGATGACCGGTTTTCGAACCCATGAATTCGCGCAGGCCGTTCATGCCGGGGTTGTCGTGGGCTGGGTGCATAAACCCGCCGCGCTGATTGCCGAGCGGCGGGTTGGGCGGGGTGGTTTGGTGGCTTCGACGTTCCGTCTGTGCACGGATCAGCCGGGCGTTGATCCTGTGGCCTCTGCGCTGTGGGACGCGTTGGTCAGCACCGCCGCGGGGCAGGTACTGGCCACCTGACTATATCGTAAAAGGTGGTGCATATCTAATTTTTCGTTGACACGCGGGGGTAGTTCCTTACTCTTGTAATCAGAACAAAGCTTCGCCCTGCGCCGTGGAGGCGCGCGCAACGGCGGATCTTGCGGGTTCAGGCTTGTCATGTGCGCCCATGGCAAAGCTTCTGGAGGAACGGCGCAGCGGGCAAGGCCCGAATGGGAGGCAATAATGAAGTTCAGAACACTGGCCGCAGGGCTTTTGTCCTCGGTGATGCTCGTCTCGACTGCAAATGCGCAGGAAATCGCCGTCGAGTGGTGGGATTTCCTTGGCGGTGGCGATGGCGTGCGGATGAAGACGCTTGTCGAAGAGTTCAACACCGAACACGCGGGCAAGATCAAGATCAATGGCACCACGCTGGAATGGGGAACCCACTTCTACACCAAGGTGCAGACCTCGGCCGCCGTTGGCGAGGGCCCGGACATCATGACCTACCACTTGTCGCGTGTGCCGCTGGGCGTTGAAACCGGATCGCTTAGCCCCTTGACCGCCGAAGAACTGGCCACCGTTGGCCTTTCGGGCGACAAATTCGCCCCCGCGAACTGGGCCGCAGCGCAGGTTGATGGTGTCAATTACGCGGTGCCGTTCGACATGCACGCCATTATTCTGTACTATAACAAGGATATTCTGGGCAAAGCCGGCCTGTTGGATGACAAGGGTCTGCCTGTGGGCATGGACAGCCTTGAAAACTTCAACGCGACAATGGCCAAGGCAAAAGAAGCCGGGGCCGAGCAGGGTCTGGTGTTCCAATCCGCGGGCGACGGCACCAACTGGCGCATCTTCTATTCGTTGTTGGGCCAACAGGGCGGCATTTTCCTGGATGACGCCGGGCAGTTCCTGCCGGGCGACAACCTTGACAAGGCTGTCATCGCTGTTCAGACCATGGCAGACTGGATTTCGAACGGCTACGCAGCGGCCAACATGGAATATCCGACCAGTGTGGCCACCTTTACCGGTGGCAAGGCAGCCTTCCACCTGAACGGCGTCTGGGAAGTGCCCACCATGGTTGATCTGCATGCCAAGGGCGAGCTGTTCGAATGGGGCGCGGTCGAGTTGCCGCAGTTCTTCTCGCAAAAAGCCACTTGGGCGGACAGCCACGCCTTCGCCATCCCCGCCAATCCGAATGGCGACGATCCAGCCACCCGTGCCGCCGCGTTGGAAGTCATTGCCTGGATGAACGAGCATTCGACCTTCTGGGCCACAGCCGGGCACCTTCCCGCCTATAACGCCGCCCGCGAGTCGGACGAGTTCAAGCAGATGCAACCGAATGCGACCTATTCGGTGCTTGCCGATACGGCAATCTTCGATCCGAAGTCGCCGCTGGCTGGCGTTGCCTCGCCCACCTATGCGGCGGTTGGCAATTTCATCTTCCCGGCCATCTCGGGTGAGATGACCGCGCAAGAAGCTGTTGAAGGCATGCGCGACGACCTGCAAGGTCAGGCAGAGTAAAGCCTGTTCTTTGGGCCGGTCAGGTGCTCCCTGACTGACCGGCCCGCTTTTTCTTCGTCTTGCCGAAAGGTCACCAGAATGCGCTATCGCCGCCCCGAGGTAACGACCGCAGCGATCTTGTTGTTGCCCTTTGTGGTCACCTACAGTGTGCTGTTTGTGTGGCCGACGATCCAACTGGTGATGCTGTCGTTTCAGAAGGCCCCGCTGATCGGTGAAGGTCAATGGCACGGCATCAAGAACTACGCCCGGCTGTTCAACGACCGGCTGTTTTCCACCGCTGTCTGGAACACATTGTATTTCGTGCTGCTCAGTGTGATTCCGTCTACAATGCTGGGCTTGGTGATCGCTATCGGCGTCAATCGGCTGAAGGGGTGGACGCAATCGGTGATCCTGGCCTGCTTTTTCATTCCCTACATATTGCCCGTTTCTGTGGTCTACCGGGTCTGGAGTTGGATCACCGACAGTCAGTTCGGCATCATTCAATATCCGATCGCCGCAATTTGGGGTGAAAATGTCAGCATCTTCCGCACTTTGCCGCTGTTCATGCCGGCCGTCGCCCTGATCACCGTGTGGTGGCTGATCGGGTTCAACGTGCTGCTGTTCATCGCCGGGCTGCGCAACATCAGCCAGGAAATATACGAAGCCGCCGCATTGGATGGCGCAACCCGTTGGCAGACCTTCCGCCGCATCACCTGGCCGCTGATCTGGCCGGTGACGGTGCTTGTGGCAACGATCCAGTTGATCATGCAGTTGAAGATCTTTGACCAGATCTATCTGTTCGGGCAGGGCGGGCGTACCGACTCGACGCTTGGGTTGGTGGAACTGGTGTACCGGTCCGCCTTTCAGAAAAATCAGGGTGGCTACGGGGCCGCTGTGGCGGTGATCCTGTTCCTGGTGATCGTCAGCATCTCGGTGCTGCAGTTTCAGCTTTCGCGTGCAAGGGGCCAAAGATGACTGTCACCGCCGACGATCCAAACCTGCACATCCGGGTCAAGCGCCTGCGCCAGATCAATCTGGCAGGCGGCATCGTTACGGTGCTGACCGTACTTGGCGCGGTGATCTGGGCCTTTCCGCTGTACTGGGCGGTGGTCACCTCCCTGAAGGTAGAACAGGACGTGCTGCGACCGGGCATTGATCTGCTGCCCGACCGCTGGACGCTGGAGGCTTATGTTCATGTGCTGACCAAAACCCAGATCGGCACCTGGTATCTGAATTCCGTCGTCACTTCGCTTTCCGTGACCGTGCTGGTGATTCTGACAAGTGCGGCGGCGGGTTACGCGATTTCGCAGCTGAACTTTCCGGGGCGCACGTTCTTGTGGCTGCTGTTGCTGGCGTCGTTCATGGTGCCCGTGCCAGCGCTGATCGTGAACCACTTTGTGCTGATGGCCGATTTCGGTTTGCTGAACACCTGGGCCGGGGTGGGCTTGCCGCAGCTTTTGGCGCCTGTCACGGTGATCATCTACAAGCAATTCTTTGACAGCGTGCCCAAGGATTTCCGCGAAGCTGCGTTGATGGATGGTGCCACGCAGTTTCAGTTGTTCTTCCGGCTGTATTTGCCGATGAACTGGGGCATCACCACGGCTTTGGCGATCATCACCTTTATCGGGGCGTGGAATCAGTTTCTTTGGCCCTTTCTTGCCGCCACGTCGGAAAACATGATGAACGTGACCGTGGGCATCACGCAGGTTTATGATGCCTTTGGTGTCCGCTATGCCCGCGATCTGGCCACCGCAATTCTGGCCGGTTTGCCTTTGGCCATACTTTATCTGCTGTTCCAGCGCCGTGTGACTCAGGCCATCATGCTGACAGCGGGGATCAAGGGATGGCCGTGTGACTCAGGCCATCATGCTGACAGCGGGGATCAAGGGATGAACACCTTCAAGACCATCGAAAGGACACCGCATGGCCGGGGTTGATCTACAGAATATCGTCAAGCGGTTTGGCGCGGTTGAGGTGATCAAGGGGTTGAATCTGACCATTCCGGACGGCTCGTTCACTGCTTTGCTGGGGGCGTCGGGCTGTGGCAAATCCACCCTGCTGCGCATGATCGCGGGCCTTGAGGACACCTCCAGTGGCGCCATCCGGATCGGCGATCGCGATGTCACCCATGAGGCTCCGGCCAATCGTGGCGTCGCGATGGTGTTTCAAAGCTATGCGCTTTACCCACATCTGACGGTCGAAGAGAACATCTGCTTTTCGATGTCGCTCGCAGGTCTGCCCAAGGCCATGCAAAAGGTGCAGGCCGCGCGGGTGTCGAAAATGCTGCAACTGGATCAGTTGCTGTCGCGGCGTCCGGCGCAGCTGTCTGGTGGACAACGGCAGCGGGTGGCCATCGGCCGCGCCCTTGTGCGTGATCCCAAGGTTTTCCTGTTTGATGAGCCGTTGTCCAATCTTGACGCGCTGCTGCGCGTGCAGATGCGGCTGGAACTGGCAAAGCTGCATCAGGATCTTGGCACCACCATGATCTATGTGACCCATGATCAGGTCGAGGCCATGACACTGGCCGACCAGATCGTGGTGCTGGACAAGGGGGTGATCCAACAGGTGGGCAGCCCGCTGACGCTGTACAATGCACCGATCAACCGCTTTGTTGCGGGGTTCATCGGCAGCCCTGCGATGAATTTCCTGACAGGCACCGCGCTGGCGGATGGCTCGGGGCTGCGCATTGACCTGACAGGTGGACAGGCGCTGCAGGTTGCCGTGGTCGGTCAACCGGCTGGCCCGGCGGTTGAGGTCGGCGTTCGCCCCGAACATGTGCGCATCACTGCGGTAGGGCAGGGCCACTTGCCCGGTACTGTTTCCGTGCTGGAGCAGTTGGGCAACACGTCCTATGTCTATCTGGACACGCCCGCAGGCCCGGTCATTGTCGAAGCTGACCCGACGCTTGAAGCTGCCGCAGGAACGGTTGTCGGGCTGGAAGTTGACACAGCGCGGCTGCACGTCTTTGACAGCACCGGCAAGTCACTGACCACGCCGGGGCCTGTCCTTTCGGCCTGACCGTGCTGGCAGGCTTTGGCTGTGGCGGCCAAGACTGTCCGCCCAGCCATCCCCTTGCAGACAGGACGGCGCAGGCCTGACAGCGGTTCAGTACCCTTTCACAACCTGAACACTGGTTTGACGGACCGCCGCCAATTGCCCCGCTATGGCGGTGGTGAACATCCGGGCATCCGTCAGAAGGGAAGCAAAATCATAGCCTTGTGCAAAGGAACGGTGGATCATTTCGGGTGATCCGGTGTGGATGCCCGCAAGCCGTCCCGCGGCCTTGGTGCGGGTGGCGATCTGGGCGATGGCCTCCAGAACCTCGGCTGCGGACGGGTCAAGGGTTGGTTCATACCCCAAAGACAGCCCCAGATCAGAGGGGCCGACATAAACGCCGTCAATGCCGTCAACCGCCAGAATGGCGTCAAGATTGGTCAATGCCTCACGGGTTTCGATCATGGCAAAGACCATCACCGCAGTGTTTGCGGTTTTCGCATAGCCCGCGCCATGCACCAGATTGGCGCGGGTGGGGCCAAAAGACCGCGCGCCCATCGGGGCATAGCGGCTGGCCTGAACCAGCCGCCGGGCGTCGTCCGCTGTGTTGATCATCGGGCAGATCAGCCCGGCAAACCCTGCGTCCAGCGCTTTGGCGATGATACCCGGTTCGTTCCACGGCACGCGCACCATCACCGGGGCGGGTAGACCTTGCAGCACCTGCAGCATGGTCAGGGCCATCTGATAGTCGATCAGCCCGTGTTGCAGATCGACGGTCATCAGATCAAACCCCTGACGCCCCATGATTTCGGCAGTGACGGGTGACGGCAGGGCGCACCAGCCGTTGACGGCCTTTTCGCCCGCACGCAGGCGGCTTTGGATAGAGTGAGGCATGGGCGTCCTATGCAGGTTGGTGCAACCAGGCTGACAGATGTTGCAGGGTGGCGGCAGGGTTTTCCAAGGGGGGCAGGTGGCCCGCGTCTGCGATGATTGCAAGGCGGGATTGCGGCATCAGCGCGTGCATCTGGGTGTGGCGGTCCAAAGGACAAAGCCGGTCAGCTGCGCCCATCAGCACAAGGGCAGGGCCACGATAGGCGGCAAGCGTGGCGCATTGATCAGGGCGGTCGCGCAAGGCGCGCGATTGGCGGACGAAGATTTGCGGGCCAAGGCCAAGCGCCATGTCCATGCACAGATCCAGGATCGGCTGTATGTTCGGGCCTGGGGCAAGGTAGTTGGGCTTCATCTCGTCCCGCAGTACGGCATCAAGACCGCCCGCCAAAGCGCGGGCCATCTGCGGCGCGCGGCGGGCCTGCGCCTGCGCCGTTTCGGCGCGGGGGTTGGTGTCCAGCAGGGCCAGTCGTTCCACCTTTTCAGGGGCTTGGCGCAGGATCTCCATTGCGATGATCCCCCCCATCGACAGCCCCGCCAGCGCAAAACGGTCGGGCGCGTCGCACAAAATGGACGCAGCCATGTCTTGCACGCTTTCGCCGGTCGTGGGCAGGGCATGCCGAACATCGGCGGCAAGATGCGCTGGCAGATCACCCCACATCCGCGCGTCGCACATCATGCCGGGGATCAGCAGCAGCGGCGTCATTTCACCCGCCGTGCGCCTTCGGACAGGGAGGCCAGCTTGGCCCAGGCGATTTCCGGGTCTACGGCGCCAAAGCCCGCAAAGGTGCCAAAGCCGCAATCCGACCCTGCAATCACCCGGTCGGTTCCCAGAATATTGGTAAAGCGCTCAAGACGTTGCGCCACCAGATCGGGGTGTTCGACAAAGTTGGTCGTGGTATCAACGGCACCGGGGATCAGCACCTTGTCATCCGGGATTTCGGCAGCGCGGTCGCGGAAGACGGTCCACTCATGCCCATGCCGGGGGTTCGCGGTTTCGAACAGCACATAGCGGGCAGGCACCCGCATCAGCAAAGGAAAAATCGTCGCCATATCCATGTCGCAGATATGGGGACCTTCGTAATTTCCCCAGCAAATATGCAGTCTTATGCGGTCCTGGGGCAGGCCTTGCAGGGCGTGTTCCAAGGCCTGAACATGGGTGGCGGCGACCTCTAGAAACTGCGTGTCGGTCAGGTCGTTGAACAGCATATGCCGCGACAGGGCCAGATCGGGGCAATCCAGTTGCAGATCAAGCCCGGCGTCCAGGATGGTGCGGTATTCGTCGCGCATGGCGTTGGCCAGCGCCTCAAGATAATCTTCACGGGTGGGGTAATGGGCGTTTTGCAGGAACAGCGCGATCACACCCGGTGAGGCCGCGTTCATGAAACCGCGTGTCACCCCCTGGCTGGTCATCGCGGCCTGCAAGTTGGCAATATCCTTCTGCAACTCGCCCTGACCTTTGGATGCTACCGGGCCAACACATTGAGGACGCGCGTATTTCGGGCTGCCACCTTCACGGGCAAGACGGTCCAGAAAGCTGGGAAACAGTTTCAGGTCCGCCGGTGCATTGCGGGGGCTGTCGCCGTCAAACCCGGTGTAGCGGTCTTTGACATAGGTGGCGTAGCTGATCTTCGACGCCTCGCCATCCGAAACGATGTCGATGCCCGCCAGCCGCTGGCGTCGCACGTTTTCGGCCACTGCGGCTGTCATGCAGGCATCAAAGGCGGCGGGATCATAGTCATGCCCCTTTTCGCGGGCGAACAGGAAATCCACCACTTGCTGCGTGCGCGGCAATGATCCGACGTGGGTGGCAAGAAGCGGCATTTTGGCCTCCGTTGCGGTCTGATTTGCGTATGTTTCATGTCTGGCGGACGTATGGCTTTGCGCCTGACGTCCGCCACCCATCCTAGTTCATGGCCGCCATGTCGGGCCAGCCGGATCTTCGGTGGCGATCACCCGGTAAAGGCTGCTTTCGCCAGTCATCGAGGGGGCAAGGCTGTGTTCCAGCCCCGGCGGAATCGCGGCCGTATCGCCGGGGTTCAGCACGGTGCTGCCGCCCGACCAAGACAACCGCCAATGTCCGCGCATCGGCATCAGGATCTCGTGTCTGGTCAAGGTGTAGGCGGTGTCGGGGATCGAGTTGCGCGACAGGAACTCGACTTCGAACCCCGGCCGGTCGCGCAGCTTGGCTTGTGCGCCGATCACCTTGGCGGGTTGACGATCGGACAGCGCCATCAGATCCCAATAGCGCGCAACGCAATTCGGGATCACCTCGGCTGTGGTGGGTTCGGGGAAGGCCTTGAGTTCTTCCTCGGTCAACAGCGGCATTGGGGGCACGCCCTCGGGCAGGCTTTGGCCCTTTTTGGTGTCATAAAGCTTGCCGTTCTTGCCAAGGACAAGACCATAATCCTTGGCATCGGTGATCACCTGCGGTGCCCAGACCACGCCGCCGCCCGCATCATCGCCCCCCAGAATGGCCATGATCATCCCGTAATCGGTGCCAACGTTTTCAAAGGCGCGGAAGATGCCGGTGGGGATGTTGAAGATGTCGCCTTCCTCGGCGATGAACTCGCCCGCCGTGCCATGGCGGCCCCAGAAAAACCGCCAGCGGCCTTTCAGCACAAAGAACACTTCAGCGGTGCGGTGGGTGTGCAACGAGTTGCGGCAGCCCGGAGGTTGACCCGCCGCACCGATGTTGAAGCCGGGGGTGTCGACGATATGGACGTGCTGATCCGGGCTTTCCGACACGCCGCCGCCGATGATGGTGAAGTTTTCCTTGCGGTTCGACCCCGGGGTGTGGGCGTCAATAAACGCGGTCTTGCAGGGGCGCAGATCGCCATAGCGGACGATGCGGGCTTCCATGTCTTGCGGAGTCATAAGGCACCTTTTGGGGTTAATCGGCGGTCCAGCCGCCATCGACGAGAAGAGAGGTTCCGGTGATCAGGCCGGCGGCATCGCTGGCCAGAAAGGCCACGGCACCCATGATGTCTGTGACCTCACCGACGCGGCCCAGCTTGATCTTGGAGGCGATCCACGCGGCGCGGTCGGGGTTGGCGAAGGTGACTTCGGTCAGTGGCGTGCGGATGAAGGTGGGGGCAATGGTGTTGACGCGAATGCCATGCGGGCCCCATTCGATGGCCATGGATTTGGTCATGCCTTCGACGGCATGTTTGGTGGCGGCATAGACAGCGCGATCAATGCCGCCGACATGCGCCATCTGGCTGCTGATGTTGATCAGGCTGCCGGGTTTGCCTTCGGCCAGCAGGCGCTTGGCAATGCTGCGGGTCAGGAAATAGGCGGCGCGGAAGTTCAGGGCGCTGGCGGCGTCAAAATCATCGGGCGTGGTTTCGGTGGCGGGCGAATGGCGGGCGGTTCCGGCGGAATTGACCAGCACGTCAAAGGCCGGAAGCGTGGCCAGCCTGGACTCGGTTGCCGTGACATCGGTGATGTCCATCGGCAGGGCGTGGGCGTCAAAGCCTGCGGCCTGCATTTCCGCCACCAGCACCGTCAGTTCCGGTTCGCGGCGCGCGGCAAGCCAGACCTGCGCCCCCTGCTCGGCCAAGGCCACGGCGCAGGCGGCACCGATGCCCGAAGACGCCCCGGCAATCAGGGCGCGGCGGCCATCCAGACGAAACGAAGGGGTGCGGGGCAGGGTCATTCGGCGGCGGCTCCATAGGGGATGTTTTGTCCACCATAGCGCCGCACCCGGATATTGCACTGTTCGGCATGACCGACAAAGCCTTCCAGCATGCACAGCCGCGACCCATAGGCGCCGACCATGGTTGCGGCCTCATCGGTCGTGATGCGTTGATAGCTGTGGGTTTTCAGGAACTTGCCAACCCA
>CAZCFC010000005.1:15982-29256 GCA_964497815.1 uncultured Cypionkella sp. | reverse complement strand
AGTTCGCAGCCCGTGCCAATCTGACGGCGGAACAGTTCATCACCGCCGTGGCGCAGGGCGGTGTCGAAGCCGAAACTTTCCGTGATTTCGTGACCGCCGGTCTGGTGTGGCGCGAAGTGGTGCGGGCCAGGTTTGGCCCGACGATCAACATCTCGGAAGCAGCGGTTGACCGGGCCTTGGCCAATTTCGTGCCAACCTCGGCCATCGCGGTGTCTTTGTCGGAAATCGTGCTGCCCGCCAGCGGTGCCGACCGCAACAGCGCGCTGGCGCTGGCTCGCAAGCTGAAAACCGAATTGCAGGCGGGGGGCGATTTTGCCGAAACCGCGCGCGCCTATTCCGCCGGATCAACGGCCGGAAGTGGCGGCCAACTGCCGTGGCAGCGTCTGGCACAATTGCCCGAAGATGCGGCGATGGCGGTGCGGACACTGGCTGCGGGGCAAGTGTCGGAACCTGTGGTTCTGGATGACAAGGTGGTGATCTACCTGATGCGCGAACAGCGGCAGAACCAGATTACCGAGCAGACGGCCACGGTGGTCGATTACGCGGAATTCATGATCCCCAACGATGGCAATGCAGCGTCCGAAGCGGCCAAGATCCGGTCTGCCGTGGACACCTGCGATGATCTTTACACGGTGGCCAAGGGCCTGCCGGCCGACCGGCTGACGCGCCAGTCGCTGCCACAGTCCCAAGTGCCGGGTGATGTGTCGGCGGCTTTGGCGATGCTGGATGCGGGCGAAAGCAGCACTGCTTTGACACGCGGCGGTTGGCGGGTGTTCCTGATGCTGTGCCGCCGCGGGGCCGCCCCCGAGGATATGCCGTCGCGCGATGAAGTCAGGCTGCAACTGACCAACCAGCGCCTTGCCGCCAAAGCCGAGATTTATCTGGAAGAGCTGCGGTCCGAAGCCATCATCGTTGATCCATGACCGTGCAACCTGTGGCGCTGACCTGTGGCGAACCGTCGGGGGTTGGTCCCGAACTGGCTGTCGCGGCGCGGGCGGTTCTGGGCAATCTGGTGCCGTTTTTCTGGATCGGTGATCCGTCACACTTGCCGCAGGGCAGTCTGATCGGCCTGATCGACCACCCCGATCAGGCAAGCGCAATGCCTGCCAAAGTCCTGCCGGTGCTGGCGCACCGCTTTGCGGGTCCCGCCTTGCCGGGCCACCCCGCGCCCGAAAATGCCGCCGGTGTGATCGCGGTGATCGAACGCGCGGTGGGGCTGGTGCAGGCGGGGCAAGCGTCGGCGGTCTGCACTGCGCCCATCCACAAAAAGGCACTGAAAGACGGCGCGGGCTTTGGCTTTCCCGGACATACCGAGTTTCTGGCGCATCTGGCAGGAGTGGACCGCGTGGTGATGCTGCTGGCCAGCCCGATGCTGCGCGTGGTGCCGGTGACGATTCACATCCCGATTGCCGAGGTGCCAGCCGCCCTGACACCTGCGTTGTTGGAGCATACGATCCGCATCACAGCCGCAGGTCTTGTCCGCGATTTCGGCATCCGGACCCCCAGACTGGCCGTGGCCGGGCTGAACCCCCACGCGGGCGAAGGCGGGGCGATGGGGGGGGAAGAAATCCGGGTGATCACCCCGGTCCTTGAAAAGCTGCGGGCCGAGGGCTTTGCCCTGTCCGGCCCGGGATCCGCCGATACGATGTTTCACGCGCGGGCGCGCGAGCAGTATGACGCGGCCATCTGCATGTACCATGATCAGGCGCTGATCCCGATCAAGACGCTGGATTTCGATGGCGGGGTGAATGTCACGCTGGGCTTGCCATTCGTGCGCACCTCGCCCGATCATGGCACCGCCTTTGACATTGCCGGCAAGGGCGTGGCACGGGCCGACAGTCTGGTTGCGGCGCTGAGGCTGGCGCATGACATGGCAGCGGCGCGATCGCGGTAAGGCTGGGGCGCTGCCCCAGACCCCGGGGTATTGGGGCCAAGATGAAAGGACTTTGAGTGGGAACGATTGACGGTCTGCCGCCGCTGCGTGAGGTGATCCGGGCGCATGATCTGGTGGCGAAAAAGCAGTTGGGCCAGAACTTTCTGCTGGATCTGAACCTGACCGCCAAGATCGCACGATCGGCGGGGGATCTGTCGGCCTGCGACGTGCTGGAGGTGGGGCCTGGCCCCGGGGGGCTGACGCGCGGCTTGCTGGCCGAAGGCGCGCGGCATGTTCTGGCCGTGGAAAAAGACGCGCGCTGCATGCCGGCGCTGGCGGAAATTGCAGCCGCGCACCCTGGACGGCTGGATGTGATCAACGGTGATGCCCTGGAGGTGGATGTGCTGTCGCATCTGACGCCGCCGGTGCGCATCGTTGCGAACCTGCCCTATAACATTGGCACGGAACTGCTGATCCGCTGGTTGACGCCGCAAATCTGGCCACCCTATTGGCAAAGCCTGACACTGATGTTCCAGAAAGAGGTGGCCGAGCGCATCGTCGCCAAGCCAAGGACCGATCACTACGGGCGCCTTGCGCTGCTGGCCCAGTGGCGCTGCGATGCAAAGATCGTGCTGATCCTGCCACCCGAAGCCTTTACCCCTGCGCCGAAAGTGCATTCGGCGGTGGTGCATCTGACCCGTCTGGAAGCACCGCGATACCCGGCCCCCGAAGCGATGCTGAACCGCATCACCACCATGGCCTTCAACCAGCGCCGCAAGATGCTCAGGTCAAGCCTGAAGGGGATGGGACCTGACATCGAGGCGCAGTTGGTGGCGGCGGGCATTGAACCGACGGCGCGGGCGGAGGAAATCTCGCTTGAGAAGTTCTGCGCGCTTGCCCGCATCGTGGCCGAGCGATGACAGCCGCAGACGAATGAAAAAGGCCCGCGATTGCGGGCCTTTGACTTATTCGCTTGATCCGGGTTCGGCAGCCACGACGGGCTTTTTTGCCCGGGGCGCGCGGGGTGGCTTGGGGGAGTCCCCTGCCGCAGGTGCAGGTTTCGGCGCGCGCGTTCTGGGCGCTGCGGCACGTTCAACCTGCGCCACAAGCTCTGCAGGCGATTCAAAGCGCGGGGATTCTGCGCGGGGTGCTTCTGCGCGGGGTGCTTCTACACGCGGGGCCTCGACGCGGGGTGCCTCAGAGCGCGGGGCCTCAGAGCGCGGGGCCTCAACTCGGGGTACCTCAGAACGGGGGGCATCGCCACGAGAGGCCTCAGAACGAGCGGCATCGGCTGCTACCTGTTCGCGCGGCGGCTGCGGTTGGCGCTGCTCACGCGGACGGTCATCGCGGGGGCGGTCATCGCGGGGGCGGTCATCGCGGCGGTTTTCCTGACGGCGGGGCTGATCGCCACGCTGCTGGTCATTGCGCGGTTGGTTGTCGTTGCGATTCTCACGGGGCCGATCATCACGGGGCCGATCATCACGGGGCCGATCATCACGGGGCCGATCATCGCGGGGCCGATCATCGCGGTGACGGTCATCACGGCGTTGTTGGCGCGGCACTTCGGGCAGATCGACCAAAGTGGTTTCTTCGGCATCCACCACGGCAAAACCGGCGGCATAGGGCTGTTCCGCGTCAGACTGGTCCGCACGTTCGGGGCGGTAATCGCCCCGCTCGGCGCGGTAATCCTGACGGTCGCGGTTGCCGCCGTTCTGGTTGCCGTTCTGGTTCCCGCTCTGGGCGTTCTGATTGCTTTGCTGATACTGTTGGCGCTGTTCCTGCTCGGCCGCCATCTCTCGGGTCGCTTCGGCCAGCATGCGGGTGTAATGTTCGGCGTGCTGGGAAAAGTTCTCGGCCGCCACGCGGTCGTTGGACCGCTGTGCATCACCGGCCAGCATCTGATACTTCTCGATGATCTGCTGCGGGGTGCCGCGCACCTTGCCCTCGGGGCCAGAGCTGTCGAACACACGGTTGATGATATTGCCGAGGGTGCGCGGGCGGTTCGTCTTTGAACGCGAGCGAGACTTGGAAGAGCGCATCTTGATCCTTGAACCAGATAGTCCGGCCTACATGCGCCTGATCCTTTCGGGACCGTCGCCCTGTCGGGCATGGCAGCAATGACCGGGTTTGCGAGGGTGCGGCACCGAATGCGCCGCGACCCGCGTTCACGTGAATAATCACAGGGGGGGCCGCGTGACAAGGAAAATCTTGCGCAAATGCGGCGGGTGCGGCCTAGAGGACACCGCAACTGTCAGGATCATCCGGTTTTTGCGCGGCGACCACGCGGTCGCGGCCATCGAAGTCCTGCAAGATCCGGATATTCCGCAGCCCCTGCGCCGCCAGCAGCGCTGAGACGGCGGCCCCCTGAGTCGGTCCGATTTCCAGCAAGATGCGCCCCCCTGACATCAGCCGCGCCAAGGCCCCTGCGGCAATCGCGCGGTAGGCGTCAAGGCCGTCGCCGCCCGGCGACAGGGCCAGATGCGGCTCATGGTGCAGCACATCGGGGGCCAGCCCCGCCATCTCATCCGCCGCGATATAGGGCGGGTTCGAGGTGATCAGATCAAAACGGCCCGGAACGGCTTCGAACCAATCGGACCGGATCAGACGGGCGCGCGTGCTTAGACCCAGCGTGTTGGCATTGTGCTGCGCCACGGCAAGGGCTGCGGCGGAAATATCGGTGCCAACCCCTGCGGCCATCGGCATTCCCGCCAGGCAGGACAGAAGGATACAGCCCGTGCCGGTGCCCAGATCCAGCATCTTAAAAAACGGGCGCTGCAACGCCTCGGCCACCAGCACCTCGGTTTCGGGGCGTGGGTCCAGCGTATCGGGCGTGACCGTAAAGCGGTGGCCCCAGAACAGGCGGTGCCCCACAATCTGCGCCACCGGCTTGCGGGATATGCGGGCGGTCAGCGCGGCTTGCAGGGTGGCTTGTGCGGTGTCGGTCAGCGGGTCCGGCAAATGCAGTGTCAACCGATCAGGTGCCACGCCAATGGCATGGGCCAGAAGGGCGCGGGCATCGCCTGCGGCCCCGTCGATCCCTGCGGCCGTCAGGCGGGCGATGGCGTCACGCAGGGCGTGATTGCCCGACACCGCCGGCATCATCCTTCCATCTCGGCCAGTTTGCTGGCCTGATCATGCGCCACCAACGCATCAATCACCTCGGACAGATCGCCCTGCATCACCTGCCCCAGCGAATACAGTGTCAGGTTGATGCGGTGATCGGTCATCCGGCCTTGGGGAAAGTTGTAGGTGCGGATGCGTTCGGACCGATCCCCCGAGCCGACCTGCGACTTGCGTTCCGCCGCGCGGGCATCATCGACGCGGGCGCGTTCCAGATCATAAAGCCGGGCGCGCAGAACCTGCATCGCCAGTTCCTTGTTGCGGTGCTGCGACTTCTGCGCCGATGTCACGATAATACCGGTGGGCAAATGGGTGATGCGCACGGCGCTATCGGTGGTGTTGACGTGCTGGCCCCCCGCCCCCGACGCCCGCATGGTGTCGATGCGCAGATCCGATGCCGGAATTTGCAGATCAACCTCTTCCGCCTCTGGCAGCACCGCCACGGTGGCGGCAGAGGTGTGAACACGGCCTTGCGCCTCGGTTTCCGGCACACGCTGCACCCGGTGCACACCGGATTCGAACTTCAGCTTGGCAAAGACGCCCTCGCCCTTGATGTGGACCGAGACGTCCTTGATGCCGCCCAATTCGCTGTCCTGCTGCTCCAGTATCTCGAACGACCAGCCCATCTTTTCGCAATAGCGCTGATACATCCGCAACAGATCGGCGGCGAACAACGCCGCCTCGTCGCCACCGGTGCCGGGGCGGATTTCCAGAATGGCGGGGCGGGCGTCGGCGGCATCCTTGGGCAGCAGCGCAATCTGCAGCCGCGCCTCCATCTGCGGAATACGGGCCTTGAGAACCGGCATCTCATCCTCGGCCAAGCCGCGCATTTCGGGATCGGCCAGCATGATTTCCGCCTCGGCCAGATCGTCCAACGCGCGGCGATAGGCGGCAATTTCATCTGCCACCGGTTTCAGATCGGAATATTCCCGCGACAGCGTGGCAATTTCAGCAGGACTTGCACCTGCGTTCAGCTTGGCTTCGAGAAACTCGAAACGCTGGGTGATCTGGGCTAGTTTTTCTAAAGGGACCATGCGCGGGGTTTGGCGATTTCGGCGGGCTTGGTCAAGAGGGCAGCCTTATTCCACCGGGGCGTTCCAGATGAACCCGTCGACCGGATAGGGACGGCCAAAGCTGTTTGGCGCACTGGCGACCTTGACCACCGACCAATCGTTGTTCTTCGAGATGTCCAGCACCGACATGCCCAAAGACACCTGACTGGGCTGCCAGTTGGCGTGATCAATCTTGATTTCGCGGTCATTGACCACAGCCGACACCACCGCCACATGGCCCTTGGGCAGCTTGCGCGTGGCACTGAAGGCCATCACGGCACCGACAACCGGAGCCGAGCCGCGGGCAAACCGGCCCTTGGCCTGATCCCACCAGGTGCCCGCATTGCCCTTGATCTCGACGCCGCTGGCATCACGGGCAAAGGGCACACACCACACCTTCTGACCCGCAGCGCGCTTGGCCTTGGCGTTCTGCACGGCGGTGGACACGAAGGCGGGGTTCAGGCCGGGCTGGATCAGATCTGGTTCAGACGACAACATGGTCACGCCCGCATTCGGTCCGGCGCAGGCGGTGCACAGGGCCAAGGCCGCAAAAAGGGCGGTCAGGCGCGGCGCAGAGGCCAGCAAGCGGGTGGTGAAAGCCATATGATGTCCCAAGTCTGTCGTTTCGGTTTTTTTCGTTTTGGTTTTTTGGTCGCGGGCATTGGTCGCCGTCCGCAGCCCGGGCTTTCTTCACCGATCCCCGGGAAATCGCAACACTGTGAAATATGGCGTGGCGAAAATCCGCCGCTGAATTGGACGACATCGGCAAAGCGGCGTCAGTCTAGGGTGAAATCCCGGCCGCTGCGGCGCTGTCGGCGCGCAAAAGATGCAGCCAAGCGGTCAGCCTGGCGGCGTTGACGCCGAAATCCTCGCGGCCAAATCGCAGCCGGGCCAACAGATCCAGGGTCGCGCCCTGAGCGGTGGCCGTGGCCGCAGCGGTTGTATAATCGGGAAACCCCCAGAACGCGCTGCGGGTTTCCCAGGTGATCAAGCCTGACTCGGGCGACCCTGCGATGCGGCGGGTGCGCGGTGTCGCCAACGCAATGGCGTCAAGCCGCGCCAGAACCTGCCCTGCGGTTTGATCGGCAAACATCACCGTGGCACGGGCGCCTCCGGGCAGCACCTGCACCCCGTCGGATCGCACCGCTTCGCCCAAGGCCACATGCCACCGCGCCACATCCGGGGGCGAAAGGCGGATATACCCCATGATCCCCACCATCAGCGCGACAAGTATGATGGCAAGGGTCATGGCTTTCCTCATCTTTGTGTCTTGGCCCAATGGTAGAGGCAGATCAGCTCATACCCCACATGAGCGCCCGCAATCGCGGTGGCCCCGGTGGTGTCATAGGGCGGCGACACTTCGACAATATCGCCGCCAACCATGTTGATGCCCGCCAGATCGCGCAAGATCGCCGCCGCCTGCCAGGCATGCAAGCCCCCCCAGACCGGCGTACCCGTACCGGGGGCGACCGAAGGGTCCAAAGCATCAATGTCGAAGGTTACATAGGTCTGGTGATCCCCCACGCCATCCTTGATGCGCGCCACCGTGGCCGCGACACCGTTTTCATGGACCCAGCGTGCGTCGATGACATTGAAGCCCAGATAATCCTCGGTCGTGGTGCGAATGCCGATCTGGACCGATCTTTTCGGATCGACGTAGCCCTGCTTGACCGCCTTGTACATCATGGTGCCGTGGTCGATGCGGGTCATGTCGTCATCGGGCCACAGATCGGAATGCGCGTCGAAATGGATCACCGACAGGGGGCCGAATTTCTCGGCATAGGCGCGCAGGATCGGCAACGTGATAAAGTGATCACCGCCCAAGGTGATCGTCCCTGCCCCCGCCGCCAGTATCTTGCGGATATGCGCGGTCAGGGTTTCGGGGAAATCCTGCGTCTTGGCATAATCAAAGGCGCAATCGCCGTAGTCGATGATGTTCATCTCGTCCAGCGGATTGGTGGGCCACCCATAGGGCGGATCATAGGGCTGCAAACTGGACGCCTCACGGATTGCACGCGGACCAAAGCGGGTTCCGGTGCGGTGCGTCACCGCCTGATCAAAAGCGACCCCGGTGATCGCCAGATCAACCCCGGTCAGGTCTTTGGTATAAGTGCGGCGCAGAAAGCTGGTCGCGCCGGAAAAAGCGTTTTCAAACGCATGGCCGCGCTGCGTGGTGCGGGTGAATGCGGTGTCAATCTGGGTCTTGGCGTCTTCGAGGGCCATGGCAAACTCGGGGTAAATGCGCGCTATCGTTGGGGCCGGAGACGCCGCGGATCCGGTATCCGGATGCTAGGGCGGGGCGTGCCCCGCCGCAACCGTCTATCCGATGCGGAACCCTTCCCGCACCAGATCGTCTGTTACCCGCCGGATCGCCGTTTCCAGCGTTTCGGCCACGAAATCAATCTGGCTTTCCGTGATGATCAAGGGCGGCGACATCACGTTCAGATGCCCGATGGGCCGCACGATCAGGCCCATGTCTTCGCACAGGTTGGAAATCCGCTTGCTTTCATTCGCCTCATCCGGCAGCAACGCCTTGGTCACCTTGTTCGCGACATTCTCGACGCACAGCATCAACTTGCGGCCCCGCACATCACCGACCAAAGGCAGATCGGCCAGCGGTTTCATCCGCTGTTCAAAATACGCCCCCACCCGCGCGGCATGGGCCAGAAGCCCTTCGTTCTCGATGATCTCGATGTTCTTCAACGCCGCCGCACAAGACACCGGGTGCCCGGAATAGGTCAAACCGCTGGTGAACCAGCGCTGTCCGCCCTGCGCCATCACATCCCAGATCCGGTCGGAAAAGATAAGCGCGCCCAAAGGCAGATAGCCCGAGGTCAAGCCCTTGGCCGAGGTGATCATATCGGGCTGCACCCCGAATTCGGACAGGCTGGCGAACCAATGCCCGATGCGGCCCCAGGCCGTGACCACCTCATCCGCGATGAACAGAATATCGTGGCGCTGACAGACCTGCCACATCCGCAAAAGATAGCCCTCGGGCGGGATGATGATACCACCCGAGGCCTGAATGGGTTCGGCAATGAAACCGCCGATGCGATCCGCGCCCACGCGGGCAATCAGCGCTTCAAACTCGGCCACCAGATCATCGCAGAACTGCGCTTCGGTCTGCCAGTCCGGGCGGCGGTAGGGATTGGGGCAGGACAGATGGTGTATCCCGTCAGTCTTGTAGCGGAACTCATCCACCCGGTCGCCGTTCCGTTTGCCCACCGACTGGGTCAGGTAGGTCGAGCCGTGATAGGAATTCTCGCGCGCAACGATGTCGGTCTTGTCAGGGTTGCCCCGCGCGTGGTGGTAATAGCTGACCATCCGCACCGCCGTATCCACGGCCGTCGATCCGCCCGTGGTGAAATGCACCCGGTTCAGATCCCCCGGCGCCAGCGATGCAATTCTGGCCGCAAGCCGTGCGGCGGGGCCGTTGGTCATGTCGACGAAGTAATTCGCAAAGGCCAGGGTCTCGGCTTGCGCGGCTATCGCCTGCGCCATCTCGGGCCGCCCCAGACCGATATTGGTGCACCACATGCCCCCCACCGCATCCAGATACTGCCGCCCCTGATCGTCCCACAGATCACAGCCCTTGCCCCGCGTGATCACCAGCGCGCCCTTGTCCTCGAACGGGCCAAAGTTGGTCCAGGGATGCAGCGCATGGTCATGATCCATTTGCCACAGGTTTTCATTCGGCAGGGTTGGGGATGACATTTTGAATCTCCAGTCAATAGCCTGAAACGCAAAATACCGCATGACCCCAAAAAGGCCAGCGATTTTTTGATCAAAAACTGGCTGAAGATGGTCGCGGTCACGGCATCAAGACCAATGCCGCGCCACGACTTCAGACAATTTGTCTGAAATCTGCCTCCATTGCGCCAAAACATCCCACGGGTGAACCGTTGGTTTCGCCATTGGGTCAGGATGCCAATGGCCTGGGGGTGGGGGGGGGTGCCCCCCGCGACGACCAAAGCCGCCACCAAGCGCGTCAGAACAGCTTTTGCCGCGCCTTCGAAATCGTAAAGCCATGCCCCGCCGGATTGGTGCAGCTCACCCCGGATTTCTCGGAACTGCACACAATCCCGCCCAGCGACACCGACGTGCCATAGCCCAGTTCCAGCCCGTCATCATTGGCCACCGAGTCACTGACACAGGCCAGATAGCCCTTGCGGGAGATGGCATCGACGGCAAAGCTGCTGCCCCAGTCAAACTCGCACTCTGGCGGGGCGGTGCGATAGGTGGGGGTCAGCTCGGACATGTCGCAGCGCACGCCGGAATAATCGCCGTTGAAGATCGCGCAGTGAATGTTGCCCGAAGGCGAATGAAAATTGATGTAATCCTGTGCGCAGGCGGGGCTGGCGCACAGGGCAATGGCTAGGGTCAGATGGCGCATCGGGGTCTCCTCTTTGGGCGACCTTACCGCAAGCACAGTCTTGGGATCAATTTTCTTCGGATGATCCTGAAGATCACGGCAACGGTTGCGCGCGTTCCACCAGCCGGGCGAAAAAGCTGGCGCCAATAGGGGCCGCTTCGTCGTTGAAATCATAGGCCGCGTGGTGCAGGCCCGCCCCCGGTCCGATTCCCATGAACAGATAGGCCCCCGGCCGTGCCTCCAGCATGTACGAGAAATCCTCGGACCCCATCTCGCGGTTGGCATTGGCCTCTACGGCATTCGGCCCGACGATTTCGGTCGCGACCTGTGCTGCAAACCCGGCCTGATCGGGGTGGTTGACGGTGGCCGGATAGCCCCAGTCATAGTCAATCCGCGCCTGCACGCCGTAGGCTGTCGCGTGGCCGGCGACGATCTCGTGGAAGCGCTTTTTCAACAGGGCCCGCACATCGGGTTTGAAACAGCGGATGGTGGCGCAGAACATCGCCTCTTCGGGGATGATGTTGGATGCAGTGCCGGTGTGGATCTGTGTCACCGAAATCACCGCCTCGTCCAGCGCATAGACGTTGCGCGGGATGATGGTCTGGATAGCGCTGACCATCCCCACCACCGCCACCACCGGATCGACGCATTCATGCGGGTTGGCCCCATGGCCGCCCTTGCCGGTGATATGGACAAAGGCCGTGTCCACCGACGCCATCAGCGCGCCGGGATTGGTCAGGAAATGGCCCAGCGGAATGTTCGGCGCATTGTGGATGCCATAAACCTGCGTGATGGCAAAGCGGTCCATCACGCCCTCATTCACCATCACCATCCCGCCGGCACCATCTTCTTCCGCCGGTTGGAACAGCAAGGCAACCCGCCCCGCAAAGCGCCGCGTTTCGGCCAGATATTTCGCGGCCCCAAGCAGCATGGTGACGTGGCCATCATGGCCGCAGGCATGCATCCGGCCCGGAATGGTCGAGGCGTGATCCGCCCCCGTCATCTCGACAATCGGCAACGCATCCATATCGGCGCGCAGGCCAATCGTCGCCCCCCCCACCGTGGCATCATAATCCTGCCCGTTGATGATCGCCACGATGCCGGTTTTGGCGATTCCGGGGTGAATCTCGTCCACGCCGATCTCACGCAGGCGATCGACGATGTAGGCGGCGGTGTTGTGGCAGTCGAAAGACAGCTCGGGATAAGCGTGCAAATGGCGGCGCCAGCCCTTCATTTCCTCGGCATAAGCGGCGATACGGTTGAGGACGGGCATGGAAGTCTCCTGACTGATGGCCTTTGATCAAATCTTATCTGGAAGGGATCGGCAATGCCCCTGCCCCATTCTGACGTCACTTCTGATCAACTTGTACGTGATCCCGATGGCGGCATGCCCCGCCTGCTTGAGATCATGCGCCGTCTGCGTGATCCGGTTTCGGGCTGTCCCTGGGACATCGCGCAAAGCTTTGCCAGCATTGTGCCCTACACGATTGAAGAGGCGCATGAGGTGGCCGACGCGATCGAGCGCGCGGCTTGGGGGGAACTGCCGGCCGAGCTGGGCGATCTGTTGTTACAGGTGGTGTTCCACGCCCAGATTGCGACGGATGAAGGGCGCTTCGGCTTTGATGACGTGGTCCGCGCCATTTCCGACAAGATGCTGGCTCGACATCCGCATGTCTTCGGTGACGAGTCGCGCGACAAGTCGCCGGAACAGCAAACCGTGGACTGGGAGCGGATCAAGTCCGCCGAACGTGGTCCCGCAAGGGTGCTGGACGGGGTCGCGCTGGGCCTGCCTGCGCTGACCCGTGCGGTCAAGCTGCAAAAGCGCGCAGCGCGCGTGGGGTTTGACTGGCCTTCCACGGATGAGGTGGTGGCCAAGATTGCCGAAGAGGCCGCCGAACTGATCGAGGCACGCGATCAGTTGACGCAAGCCGAAGTCACGGAAGAATTTGGCGATCTGCTGTTCGTGATGGCCAATCTGGCCCGGCATCTGAACATCGACCCCGAAGCCGCCTTGCGCGCCGCCAGCACCAAATTCACCCGTCGCTTTGGCCGGATCGAAGATTGGCTGGCAAAGGACGGCAAGACGCCCGACCAATCTGATCTGGCGGAAATGGACGCGCTGTGGAACCGGGCCAAGGCGGAAGAGAAGGCGTCAAAGCGCTGACATCAACATAAAGTCTTTTTGTCAGGTATTGACCCGACTAAAAGACTCATGTTTAAGGGGGTCACAATATCCGACAAAAGGACTCAAGTTATGCTCCGCCTTTCCATTGCCGCGCTGGCACTTTGCAGCACCGCCCTGCCCGCCCTTGCAGACGAGGTGAACATCTATTCGCACCGCCAGCCTGAATTGATCCAGCCGCTGTTGGACGCCTTCACCGCCGAAACCGGCATCACCGTCAACGTGGCCTTCGTTGACAAGGGCATGGCCGAACGTCTGGTGGCCGAGGGTGACCGTTCCCCCGCAGATCTGGTGATGACGGTGGATGTGGCGCGGCTGATGCAGGTCGTGGACGCCGGGGTGACGCAACCCGTGGACTCTGCCGTTCTGGCCGCCAATATTCCCGCCGAATTCCGCGATCCGGCCAACCAATGGTTCGGCCTGACCACCCGCGCCCGCATTGTCTATGCCAGCAAAGAGCGCGTGGCGGCTGGCGAAGTGACCACCTACGAAGATCTGGCCGACCCGAAATGGAAGGGCCGCATCTGCACCCGCTCTGGCACCAATGACTATAACGTGGCGCTGACGGCCGCGGTTCTGGCCCATCACGACGCGGCCTACACCAAGACCTGGCTGGAAGGCGTGAAGGCCAATCTGGCGCGCAAACCCGATGGCGGCGACCGTGATCAGGTCAAG
>CAZCFC010000005.1:0-15972 GCA_964497815.1 uncultured Cypionkella sp. | reverse complement strand
GGCGATCTGGGCCGGCGAATGCGATATCGCCATCGGCAACACCTATTACATGGGGCAGATGCTGGCCGACCCTGAACAGACGGCCTGGGCGAATGCGGTGAACATCGTGTTCCCGACCTTCGCGGCAGGCGGCACCCATCTGAACGTCTCTGGCGTGGCGATGACCAAGGCAGCCCCGAACCATGACGCGGCGCTGAAGCTGATGGAATGGCTGTCGTCGGATGCCGCCCAAGCGATTTACGCCAGCACCAACCATGAATTCCCGGTCAAGCCCGGCGTTGAACGGTCGGACCTTGTGAAAAGCTGGGGCGACTTCACGCCCGATACGATTGGTCTGGGGGACGTCGCCAAACTGCGCCCCGATGCGTTGAAGCTGATCGAAGAGGTCAACTTCGACGGCTGAGCGCAGATCACGGCAAAGGGGGGCGGTCCTGTTGGGCCGCCCTTTTTTCGCGGTCCTGTTTCAGCGGCCCCCTTTCTTGGCCAGTCCCATTCCTTGACTGGATGGACAAACCGCCCGGCTTGGCGTTTTCTGTGCGCCAAACAGGAGCCATCCCATGACCCACACCCCGCGCAAGATCATCATCGACACCGACCCCGGACAGGACGACGCCTTTGCCATCCTGCTGGCGCTGGCCAGCCCCGAGGATGTCGACGTGCTGGGCATCACCGCCGTTGCGGGCAACGTGCCGCTGCCCCTGACCGAGGTGAACACCCGCAAAATCTGCGAATTGGCGGGCAAAACCGCCGTCAAGGTCTTTGCCGGGGCCGACCGCCCCCTGGTCCGCAAGCTGGTGACGGCCGAGCATGTCCATGGCAAGACCGGGCTGGACGGCCCCGACCTGCCTGCCCCCACCATGCACTTGCAGGCGCAGCACGGCGTGGATTTCATCATCGAAACCCTGCGGCAAGAGCCTGCGCATACGGTCACGCTGTGCCCGCTGGGGCCGCTCACCAATATCGCGCTGGCGTTCCAGAAGGCCCCCGACATCATCGCCCGCGGCCAGGAGATCGTACTGAGGGGCGGATGCGGGTTTGAAGGCGGCAACATCTCCCCCGCCGCCGAGTTCAACATCTATGTCGATCCCGAGGCTGCCGATCTGGTGTTCCGCGCGGGCGTGCCTTTGGTGGTGATGCCTCTGGATGTGACACACAAGGCCCTGACCACCCGGGCGCGGGTCGAGGCTTTCCGGGGTCTGAACACCGAAGTCGGCCGCGTCGCCGCTGAATGGGCCGATTTCTTCGAACGGTTTGACATGGAGAAATACGGATCGGAAGGTGCGCCGCTGCATGATCCTTGCGTGATTGCCTATCTGATCCAGCCGGGCCTGTTCAAAGGCCGCCACATCAACGTGCAGATCGAAGTGCAGTCCGAACTGACGTTGGGCATGACGGTGGCCGATTGGTGGGGGGTGACGGACCGCCCCGCGAATGCGCTTTTCATGGGATCGGTCGATGCCGACGGCTTCTTTGCTTTGCTGACCGAACGGCTGGGGCGGCTTTGACACCGCGCGCCTTCACCCCCGGTGACGCAGCGCATCGGCGATGATCTGAAACGCGGGCGACGTTTGGCGGCGGCTTGGGAAATACAGGTGCAGCCCGGAAATGGGCTGACTCCATGCATCCAGCACCATCGTCAATCTGCCCGCGGCCAGATCCGGGCGCACGATTTCCTCGGGCAGAAAGCCGACACCAAAGCCATCCCGAACGGCCTGCAGGCTGGCGTTGACAGAATTGAACGTGACCTGCCCGTCCACCTTGACGCGAACAGACTCGGTCCCCTTGGCAAATTCCCAAGCATACAGCGCGCCACTGCTGACCATACGCAGATTGATGCAGTTATGGGCGGTCAGATCCTTGGGATGCAAAGGCGCGGGGTGCGCGGCGAAATACCCGGGGGTGGCCACCGCAACCAGCCGCCCATCGGCTGAAATCCGGACGGCGATCATATCCTTTTCGACGCTTTCACCAAGCCGCACACCCGCATCAAAGCCATCGGCCACAATATCGCGAAACCCGTGGTCAATGCAGATTTCAAGTTGAATTTCAGGATATTGCCGCAGCACCGGCACCAGCTTTGGCCACAAGACACGCTCTGCCGCGTATTCGCTTGCGGTGATGCGAACGCGGCCTGCGGGGCGGTCACGCATCCCGCCAAGCTGCGCCAGTTCCGCCCGGATCTCATCAAACCTTGGACCAACCGTGGCCAACAGCCGCTGACCGGCCTCGGTCGGGGCCACGCTTCGGGTGGTGCGGGTCAGCAGCCGCAGGCCCAACGCCGCCTCCAACTGGCGGATGGTCTGGCTTAGGGCCGAAGGCGAAACCCCCAGCTGCGCCGCCGCCTTGGTAAAGCTTTTCTCGCGCGCAACCAAGGCAAAGGCGGCCAGATCATCCATGGAATCATGACGCATTATGAAGCCCTGCTAACAACCTGATACAGGTTATAGGGGCTAATCAGAGGTAAAACACCAGCCTAGATTGCGGGGCAACAGAAAGGACATCATCATGCAAATGCGCAAACTGGGCACGTTAGAGGTTTCGGCCATCGGCCTTGGCTGTATGGGCATGTCATCCGCCTATGGCCCGCCGGCCGATACCGCTGACATGATCACCCTGATCTGACGCGCCCATGATCTGGGTGTCACGCATTTTGACACCGCCGAGGCATATGGCCCCTTCGCAAATGAGGTGCTGCTGGGTCAGGCCGTGGCACCGATCCGCGATCAGGTGGTGATTGCCACCAAATTCGGTTTCAACATTGATCCGGTCACCGGCGCGCGCGGCCCCGGCACCAACAGCCAGCCCGCCCATATCATTGCAGCGGTCGATGGCTGTTTGAAGCGACTGAATACCGACCGCATTGACCTGCTGTATCAGCACCGCGTTGACCCGCAGGTTCCGATCGAAGACGTGGCTGGCACCGTGAAAGACCTGATCGCGGCGGGCAAAGTCGGGCATTTCGGCCTGTCCGAGGCGGGCGTGCAGACCATTCGCCGCGCGCATGCGGTGCAGCCCGTAACAGCCGTGCAAAGCGAATACTCGCTGTTCTGGCGGGGGCCGGAACTGGACCTGCTGCCTGTGCTGGATGAGCTGGACATCGGCTTTGTGCCCTTCACCCCCTTGGGCGCGGGGTTTCTGACCGGCAAGATTGACGAATCCACCACCTTTGACGCCAGCGATTTCCGCAACCTGGTGCCGCGTCTGGCCCCGGATGCCCGCCGCGCCAACATGGCGATGGTCGCACTTGTGCAGGCAGTTGCCGCCAGCAAAGGTGCCACACCGGCGCAGGTTGCGCTGGCATGGTTGCTGGCGCAGCGCCCCGGCATCTCGCCCATTCCGGGCACCACGAAACTGCACCGGCTGCAGGAAAATCTGGGCGCTGCGGCGGTGACCTTCACCGAGGCCGAACTGCAGGGTATCACCACCGCGCTGGCAGGCATCGAAGTGCAGGGCGCGCGGTTGCCCGAGATGGTGCTGAAAATGTCAGGACTGTAGATCGCAGGGCGTTCGACGTTGAAAAGGGCCCACCGGACCCTTTTCCGGCCGCGTTACCCGGCCCTTGCAGGGGTGCAAGGGCGTTCGACGCTGAAAAGGGTCCACTGGACCCTTTTCCGGGCGCGTCTTACCCCAACGCGTATCCTGCGCCGCGGACGGTGCGCAAAGGATCGTCGCCGCCGAACTGGGTCAGGGCCTTGCGCAACCGGCCGATGTGAACATCCACGGTGCGGGTGTCGACATAGATGTCGCGGCCCCAGACCCGGTCCAGCAGGGTTTCGCGCGAAAACACCCGGCCCGGCTTTTCCAGAAAGGTGGACAGCAGCCGAAACTCGGTCGGACCCAGTTTCAGCACCTTGTCACCGCGATAGACCCGGTGGGTTTCGGAATCCAGCCGGATATCGCCCCAATGCAGCACCAGACCGGCCGTCGCAGGCCGCACCCGGCGCAGTTGCGCGCGCAACCGCGCCATCAGTTCAACCACCGAATAGGGCTTGATCACATAATCATCCGCCCCGGTTTCCAGCCCGCGCACCTTGTCCACCTCTTCGGACCGCGCCGACAGCATGATGATCGGAATACCCCGCGTTTCAGGCCGCAGTTTCAACCGCCGACACACCTCGATTCCGGACACAAGCGGCATCATCCAGTCCAGCAGGATCAGATCAGGCGGACCTTCCTCGATCAGGATCAGCGCATCTTCGCCATTGTCGGCGGTTTGCACGTCAAATCCTTCGGCCTCAAGGTTGTAAGACAGCACTTCACGCTGCGCCGGTTCGTCTTCAACCAGCAGAATGGTGGGGCGCGGCAATGCCATCACTGTTGCCCGCTGGCCACGGCTTCCACCTTGGGCCGCGCCTCGCCGGGCATCGCCCCGGTGGTCAGATAGATCACCTGCTCCGCGATGCTGGTGGCATGATCGCCCACACGCTCGATGTTCTTGGCAATGAAATGCAGATGCATGCAGGCCGAAATGTTGCGCGCATCTTCCATCATGAATGTCAGGAACTCGCGGAACAGCGCATTGTACATCTGATCAACCTCGTGGTCACGCAGACGCACTTCTGCGGCAAGTCCGGCATCGCGCGCGACAAAGGCGTCCAGCGCATCCTTCAACAGCAACCCCACCTGACGGGCCATCCGACGGATCGACCCCGCAGCACCGGGGATCTGCGCCATGGTGCCCAGCACGATCGCGCGTTTTGACAGGTTTTTTGCGTAATCACCGCAACGCTCAAGACTGGAGGCGATTTTCATCACGGTCAGCACCGTGCGCAGGTCGGTCGCAATCGGCGCGCGCAGGGCAATCAGGCGGGCGCATTCGGCGTTGACGGCGTTTTCCAGCTCGTCAATGGCCGTATCGCCGCGCCGCACCTGTTCGGCAAGCGCCTCGTCCTGCGTTTCCAGGGCTTTGGCGGCATCGGACAGCGCGGCCTCGACCAGCCCGCCCATCCGCATGATCATGGCTTGCACCGATTCAAGATCGCGGTCAAAGGCGCGGGCGATGTGGGGATCATTCAGCATGACAGCCTCCGTTAGCCGATCCGGCCAGTGATATAGGATTCCGTGCGCGGGTCGCTCGGATTGGTGAAAATAGTGGCGGTTTCGCCGTATTCGACAAGGTTGCCCAAGTGGAAAAACGCGGTGCGCTGCGACACACGGGCGGCTTGCTGCATCGAGTGGGTGACGATCACCACCGAAAACTGGCTGCGCAATTCGTCGATCAGCTCTTCGACCTGCGCCGTCGCAATCGGGTCAAGTGCCGAACAGGGTTCGTCCATCAACAGCACTTCGGGGCTGGTGGCGATGGCGCGCGCGATGCACAGGCGCTGTTGCTGGCCGCCCGAAAGCCCGGTGCCGGGGGTCAACAGCCGGTCCTTGACCTCGTTCCACAACGCCGCCTTGCGCAGCGAGGTTTCAACGATTTCATCCAGTTCCGCCTTGTTGCGGGTCAGACCGTGGATTTTGGGGCCATAAGCCACGTTGTCATAAATCGACTTTGGGAACGGGTTCGGCTTTTGAAAGACCATGCCCACCCGGGCGCGCAATTGCACCGGATCAACGCGGGCATCGTTGATGTCTTCGCCTTCCAAAGTGATGCGGCCTTCCACACGGCAGCCGGCGATGGTGTCGTTCATCCGATTCAGACAGCGCAGGAAGGTGGATTTGCCACAGCCCGACGGGCCAATAAATGCCGTCACCGTCTTGTCCAGAATATCGACATCGACATCCTTCAGCGCGTGGTTGCTGCCATAAAACACCTGCACCTTGCGGGCCTCGATCTTGGTCGTATGGGTATCCACGGAACGCTCCATATTCATGTCTTTCATCTTCCAGCCCCTTACCAACGCCGCTCGAATTTGCGGCGCAACAGGATTGCAACGGCGTTCATCGCAATCAGGAACACCAGCAGCACGATGATCGCCCCCGACGCCCGCTCGACAAAGCCCGGATCACCGCGTTGGGTCCAGTTGTAGATCTGCACGGGCAAGGCCGCCGCCGGATCAAACAGCCCGTCAAACGGCAGGCCCGGAAAATCACGGACAAAGGCCACCATGCCGATCAGCAGCAAGGGCGCGGTTTCGCCCAGGGCCTGCGCCAGACCGATGATCGTGCCGGTCAGAATGCCCGGCATCGCAAGCGGCAGCACATGGTGAAACACCGTCTGCAGCCTGGACGCGCCCACACCCAAAGCCGCATCGCGGATCGACGGCGGCACCGCTTTCAGCGCGGCACGGGTCGGGATGATGATGCGCGGCAGGCTCATCAGGGTCAGCACAAGACCGCCCACGATGGGGGCCGACTGCGGCATGCCCATGGTGTTGATGAAGATCGCAAGGCCAAGGATGCCGTAGACGATCGACGGGACGGCGGCGAGGTTGGCGATGTTCACCTCGATCAGATCGGTCCAGCGGTTTTTCGGGGCGAATTCCTCAAGGTAGATCGACGCGGCCACTCCGATCGGCAGGGCCAGCACCAGCACCACGATCATCATGTATAGCGAGCCGATGATCGCCACGCCCAGACCCGCCGCTTCGGGGCGCTTGTCGGACGCGTCCGGCATGGTCAGGAAGCCCGCGTTGAAGCCGATGGTCAGCACCCCCGCCTCTTTCAACTTGTCGGCCAGCGCCAGTTGCGCGGGCGAGGTGTTCTTGTCTTTGGCCGCAGACTCCATGCTGACGCGGCCCTTGTAATAACCATCGACCCGGCCCGAGGCCAAAGCGGCAAAGCTGATGGTCTGGCCCAGCAGGGCGGGGTCGGACAGAACCCGGTCGCGCAGGGTGGCCGAGGATTCCTCGGAAATCAGATTGGCGATGTCCTTGGGCTTCATCTTGCCCAGATCAATGCCCTTGGCCACCGCCTCGGCCTGCAATGCCTTGGCCAACAGCTTGCCATATCCCACCGTGGTGACCTTGCCCATTTCGGCCGGATCACGGTTGCCCGCCTTGTCCAGGGTGGCCGCATCCAGGGTCACCGGGAAGGTCAGGAAGGTTTGGCGAAAGGC
Source organism: uncultured Cypionkella sp. (assembly GCA_964497815.1). GTDB lineage: Bacteria > Pseudomonadota > Alphaproteobacteria > Rhodobacterales > Rhodobacteraceae > Cypionkella. Next base: position 8,972 of record CAZCFC010000005.1, on the reverse strand, counting down.
CGGCAATCCATTGCCAAAGATCGAGATCAACAGCCAGACCAGCGCCAGCAAAGCCAGGATGATCGCTGTCAACCCATAGGCCCGAAAGCGTTTTTCGGCGGCGTTGCGGGCTTTGGTGCGGGGGTCTTGCGCGAACAGCGAAGCCCTTGCGGACGAAAGAGGGGTCATTCGTATTGCTCCCGGTATTTGCGCACGATGATCAGGGCTAGGATGTTCAGACACAGCGTCAGGCAGAACAACGTCAGCCCAAGCGCAAAGGCGACCAAGGTTTCAGGACTGGCAAATTCGGTGTCGCCGGTCAGCTGGCTGACGATCTTCACGGTGACGGTGGTCATCGCCTCGAACGGGTTCAACGACAGCTTGGCGGCGGCCCCTGCCCCCATCACCACGATCATCGTCTCGCCGATTGCGCGGGATGCGGCCAGCAGCACCGCCCCAACGATCCCCGGCAACGCAGCGGGCAGCACAACCTGCCGCACGGTTTCAGATGGCGTGGCCCCCAGGCCCAACGATCCGTCGCGCAGGCTTTGCGGCACAGCGTTGATGATGTCATCGGACAACGACGACACGAACGGGATGACCATGATTCCCATCACCAGCCCCGCCGTCATCACCGACGACGAGCTGTCACCAAAGCCCATCGGTTCGGCAAAATAATCGCGCAGCAACGGGCCTACGGTGACAAGGGCGAAAAGGCCGTAAACGATGGTGGGGATGCCGGCCAGAATCTCGATCGCCGGCTTGACCCAGGACCGCGTGCGGCGCGAGGCGTATTCGGCCAGATAAATCGCAGACATCAACCCGATCGGCACCGCCACCAGCAGGGCAATCGCAGATACATAAAGCGTGCCCCAGATCAGCGGCCAGATGCCAAGGCTGGAACCGCCACGGAACTGCGGGTTCCATTCGGTCGAGAAGAAGAAATCAGCGGCAGGGTACAGCTGAAAAAAGTGGACGCTTTCGAACAACAGCGACGCCACGATGCCGACTGTGGTCAGCACCGCCACCAGCGACGATCCGATCAGCAGCAGCATGGTAAACCGCTCGGTCGCATTGCGGGCGCGGTATTCCGGCGTGATGCGGCTTAGCCCAAAGCCAAGCCCGGCAAACGCCAGCACGAATGCAGCCCCCGTCATCAGGCGGTTGGACCAGGCTGTTGTTTCCAGCGCCGACAGGGCCGCGGCCATCGTCGAGGCGGTGGGCTCTGTCTCAAGCACCACACCGGCCGTGTTCAGCGCCGCCTTCAGATTGGCGGTGTTGGCCAGCAAAGGGCGAATGTCGGTGCCCTGCCCGGTCAATGTGTTCAGACCTGCGGCCACCCGGCGCACGTCTGCCATCACCAGCGCCGCCGAACTGCCTGCCGGAATATCGGACGGTGCGATCAGCGCCACCGACCGGCTTTGCACCACCACCGGCTGCACCAGCAACCAGACCGCAATCAGTAAAAACGCCGGAACCGCCGTCAGCAAAGCGGTAAATGCGCCGTAAAAGTTGGGAAGCGAGTGCAGCTTGCGAATATCGCCCGCCACCGATGCCACGGCCCGCCTGCGGCCGATCACATAGCCGAATGCGGCAAGGGCAAGAAGGACGAGGGATAGTAGACCAATGCTCATGTCAGTGCCCTGGGGAAAAGGAGGGGGGCGCAGGTGATCTGCGCCCCCTTTTCGTCGTTATTCCAGCGGACCCATCGGGGTTTCGGCGGCCACGGCGGCCTGAGTGGCAGCCAGTTCCGGATCGGACACCAGACCATAGTCTGCCAATGCGCCATCCGGGCCTGCCATGTCGTCCGACACGAAGAACTCGATGTACTCTTTCAGGCCGGGGATCACGCCGATGTGGGCCTTCTTGACATAGAAGTACAGCGGACGCGACACCGGGTAATCACCTGCCGAGATGGTCTCGACCGAAGGCATGATGCCGTTGATGGTGGCAACCTTCAGCTTGTCGGTGTTGTTTTCGTAAAACGACAGACCAAACACGCCGATTGCCATCTTGTTGGCGTCGATGCGCGACAGCGTTTCGGTATAGTCGCCGTCGATGTCCACGGAAACACCATCGGTCCGCAGCGTGGTGCAGCCCTTGATGGCGTCGGCCTTCTTGGCGTCGTCATCCGCGCCAGCCGAAGCGGCCAGGAACAGATCGTAGGCGCCGGCGGCCTTGCAGCCCTCTTCCAGCACTTCGATGTCGAACACTTCGCGGGTGCCGTGCTTGGTGCCGGGGATGAAAGCCATGATGTCTTGCGCGGGCAGCGCTGCATTCACCTCGGCCCAGGTCTTGGCCGCATTGGCCGCCAAAGCCCCGTCCTTGACCGTCTGCGCCGAAAGCGCACCCCAGACATCGGCCGGGGTCAGCGCGAAATCAGCGCCGTTGATGTCGGACGCGAACACAATGCCATCATAGCCGATGCGCACTTCCATGATCTCGTTGACGCCATTGGTGGCGCACAGATCAATGTCCGACTGCTTGATGCGCGAGGACGAGTTCGCGATGTCGATGGTGGTTTCGCCCACGCCTTCGCACAGCTTCTTGCGCCCAGCACCCGAGCCGCCGCCTTCGACGACGGGCGTTGCGAAATCAAAGTTTTCGCCAAAGGCCTCGGCCACGATGGTGGCATAGGGCAGCACGGTCGAAGATCCTGCGATCTGCAACTGATCCCGCGCCTGTGCGGCAAAGGTTGATGCGGCCAGAATGGCCACGGTCGAGGTGGTGAGTTTCATCAGAGACATCAGACTCTCCTGTCAATCCGGTGAGAGCGGCCCGCTTGGCCTACTCTTCGACGCCCCGTCTAGGCGTGCTTGTCTGCGGTTTTGCGACAGTTATGTAACAGCTTTATGACAGTCCGTGGTTTTACCGGAATATGGCAGCCGTCTTGCATGGATTTCACCGAAACCGCCGCCAAAGCCGATGATCGGCCCCGGTCGATGCGGCCGATCGCGTGGTTCGCCTAGCTGCGTTCCATCGGCAGAATCACCTCGAATCGGCTGCCCGCCCCTTTGACACTTTCGATGATCAGACGGCCGCGATGGCGGTTGACGATGTGCTTGACGATGGCCAGCCCAAGACCGGTGCCGCCCTTTTCACGGGAACGATGCCCATCGACGCGGTAGAACCGCTCTGTCAGCCGTGGCAGATGGATCTCGTCGATGCCCTCGCCATGATCCTGCACCAAAATGCGCAACTGCGGGCCGCGCGGCCCCGATTCGGCCTGCAACCGCACCAGAACTTCGGCCCCCGGCGGGCTGCCGTATTTCACTGCGTTTTCAATCAGATTGGTCAGAACTTGCGTCATCTGATCGCGGTCGGCGCGGGCGGTTTGCGGGCTTTGCACCCCCTCCAGCCGGATCGTGACACGCCCGGCCTCGGCCATCGGTTTCAACGTGGCCGCAACCGACCGGATCAAACCCGCGATGTCGGTCGAGCCGGACGGGCGGATACGCTCTTCCGATTCGACCCGGCTAAGGTGCAGAAGATCCGCCACCAACCGGTTCATCCGTCCCGCCTCGGCGGCCATGATCCCCAGAAAGCGGTCACGTGCCGCCGGATCATGGCGTGCAGCCCCCTGCAACGTTTCGATAAACCCCAACAACGCCGTCAGCGGGGTGCGCAACTCATGACTGACATTGGCCACGAAATCGCGCCGCATCTGATCCATCTGTTCCAGCGCCGACAGGTCCTGAAACGCGCACAGCACGCCATCGGGCAAGGGTGTCACGCTGACCTCATAGACGCGGTCATGCGCGGTGCCGGGCTGAACCTGACGCACCTTGGCTGGCCGCGACTGGCTTAATGCGGCCTCGATGGCGGCCAGAACCTCGGGCTGACGCAGGGTCAGACCATGATGGCGGCCCAGACAGGCCTCGCCCAACAGCCCAAGCGCGGCCGGGTTGGCCGCCACAATGCGCGCATCGCGGTCAATCATCAACGCAGGCATCGGGATGCCGGACAGGATAGCGCTGATCAAGGGCAAATGATCCATTCGACACTCCATTCTGGCGCAGCGGATTGCGACACACCTAGCCGCCACCGCACGGTCTGACCAGTTCTGACTTGTCCGATGTAACACAAGGATGTAACCATTAAGACAGGTGCCGCACTTTCTTTCATCCTGAGGTTGCACCCCCAAGACAATCCGCCTTGGGCCACCGCAAAAGAGGGCGCGCGCGCCATGGCCATAGCTGCCGCTTTCATGCCAGGCGCGTCTGAAACCGGCAGGCTGCTGGTGGTGGGTCTGGGCCAGCGCCAGATCCCCGACGGGCTGGCCACGGCCCCCGTGCCCTGTGTCTCATTGACGGCGCTGACTGCTGAAGTGTTGCGACGGGTGTCGCCCGATCTTGTCTTGTGCGCGCTGTTTGCGGCCGATCTGGCGGCAGGCGATGCCTTTGCCTTGGTCGAGCGGCTGCAAAGCCTGCGATACCGCGGCCGCATTCTGGTGATCTGCCCGACACTGCCCCGCCCCGACATGATCGAGGCGGAACTGCGGGCCTTGGGTCCGGGTCCGTTGCTGACGCTGATTGCGCGCGGCTGATCTGCGGCGCGCAATCGGTGCCTTACGCCGTGGGATTATCGCGCCGATAAATCCAGTCGTGATCGGGATCATTCTGAAAGCGCCAGTTGCGGCGCGGCCCTGCCATGACGTTCAGGTAATACATTTCATAGCCGTAAGGCGTGCCGCAGGGGTGGTGCCCCTTGGGAACCAGGGTCACATCATGGTTTTTCACAGCCATGGTTTCGTCCAGACTGCCGTCCTCGGTGTAAACCCGCTGGATGCCAAATCCCTGTTCCGGGTTCAGCCGCATGTAATAGGTTTCCTCCAGATAGGTCATCCGGGGAAAGTCATCCTCGTCATGGCGGTGACTGGGATAGGACGACCAGTTGCCCTGCGGCGTATACACCTCGGTCACAAGCAGGCTGTCGGCCACATCCAGCGCCTCCATGGCGATGTTGTTGATGAACCGCGTGTTTGCCCCCGACCCGCGCTGGGTCAGACTGATGCCCGCAGGCCCCAGCCGCGCAGCCTTGTGCCCAGACTTGCCCGGGGCCGAACAGACCGCCAAAGTGCAGGCCGTTGTCGCCGTGGCCGTCCAATCGCTGGCATTGGGGACATAAAGACAGTGCGGCGGCGTTTTTTCGAACACATCCATCCGGTCACCCAGAACGCCCCAGTCCTGCCCGGCCGCCGTGATTGCGGCCTTGCCTTCCACAAGCACCAGAATAACCTCGCGATCACCGGTCACCTCGGCCGCCGTTTCGCCGGGCATCAGCCGGTAAAGGCCAAAACCCACATAGCCCCACCCCGCGCTTTCGGGGGTGATGTCATGCACTTTGCCCGTGGTCCCGTTCGGTTTGCGCAATAAATCGGCCATGGCTCATCCTCTGTGTTCAAATATCCCGGGGTTAGCCGTTGGTATCGTCATTGGCTCAAGACACCAGCGGCTTGGGGGCAGCCCCCGCTGTGCCCCATCTCAGGTGTCCAGTCCCGCCCGCCTAGCAAAGCCTTTCAGGCTGCGCAGGCCAAGGCTTTGATAGTCCATCGGAATTCGAACTGACGGGTCTTGCTCGGCTTCGATCACAAGCCAGCCCTGATAGCCATGCTGCGCCGCCACTTCCAACACCCCGTGAAAATCCACCGCACCCTCGGCATCGCCCGGCACCGTGAAGGAACCGCGCCGCACGCCCTCCAGAAACGACAGCCCCTGCTGGCGCACCTGGTTCATGATGTCGGGGCGCACGTTCTTGGCATGGATGTGGCCAACGCGGCCCATATGCTTTTTCGCCACCCGCACCGGATCGCCCCCGCCATAATAGCAGTGCCCGGTGTCCAGCAAAAGATGCGTGTGCGGGCCGGTTTCCGCCATCAGACGGTCAATTTCCCACTCGGCCTCGACAATGGTGCCCATGTGGTGATGGTACACCAGCTTTACCCCCTGCGCTGCCGTGAATTCCGCAAGCGCTTCAATGCCTTGACCAAACTTTGCCCATTCGGCATCGGGCAGGTGCGGACGATCGTTCACCGCCTTGTCATCCGACCCGTGAATGGCGTTCGACGTCTCGCAGACAATGATCACGGCGCAGCCCATGCCCTTCAGCAGGTCCAGATAGGGCTGCATCGCGGCCTTTTCATCCTCGACCGAATTGACCAGCAGGTTCGTCGAATGCCAACCCGAGATGTATTTCAGACCGCGCGGCTTGAACAGCGCGTTCAGCCCCTCGACCGTCAGGGGCATCTTGTGGCCTTTTTCAATGCCGTCAAAGCCGATTGCCGCAGTTTCATCCAGACATTGCTCCAGACTGATATGCGCGCCCAAAGTGCGGTCATCGTCATTGGTCCAGGCGATCGGATTGGTGCCGTAAAAGATCATGGTATCCTCAAGCAAAGCATCGGCCGGCAAGCCGGCGATATGACAATTTCAGTCGGCAAGCCGCTGGTTTTTCTGGTTTTTCTCATAGGCTGCACGGGCGGCATTGACCTCGGCGCGCGTTGATACTTCGGGCACGCCGACGTCCCACCAGGTGCCACCGCCTTCGGTGCCGGGCCAGGGATCGGTGTCGATCACAACCACATGCGGAATTTTCGCGCCCTTGGCGGCCGAAATTGCGGCCTCAAGTTCCGCAATGTTTGCCACTTTCACCGCATGCGCGCCCATCGCACCGGCATGGGCGGCAAAGTCGATATGGCTGGGATTGACGTGGTAGGATTGGTCCAAAAGGTTGTTGAAGCCCGCCCCCCCAGTGCCTTTTTGCAGCCGGTTGATGCAGCCATAGCCCCGGTTGTCGGTGATCACCACGGTAAACGGCACCCCCATCATCACAGCCGTCGCCAGTTCCGAGTTGGCCATCATATAGCTGCCATCGCCCAGCATGCAGATCACATCCGCATCAGGACGTGCCATCTTGATGCCCATCGCCCCGGCAATTTCATAACCCATGCACGAAAAGCCATACTCCATATGGTAACCACCCTGCGGCGCATCCCATATCTTGTGCAACTCGCCCGGCATCGTGCCCGCCGCCGACATCACCACCGTCGATGGCAACGCCGTGCGCTGCACTGCGCCAATCACCTGCATGTCGGTGGGCAGGGCGGTGTTGTCCGCAGGCCGGGCCTTGACGGCGGCGGTGTTGGCAAACCAATCCGCCTGCAAGCCGCCAATCGAGGGCCATTTGCGATCTTTCAAAGCGGCTCCAAGGGCTTGGAGGGCGATCTTCGCATCTGATGTCAGGTTGATGGCGCCATGCTTGTAGGAATCATACGCCGCCACATTGATCGACATCACCCGCCGCTCCGGGTTCTTGAACAGCGACCATGATCCCGTTGTGAAATCCTGAAACCGCGTGCCAAGGCCAATCACCAGATCGGCACGCTCGCATACCGTGTTGGCGCTGGACGATCCGGTGACACCCACCGGGCCAAAGTTCAGGGGATGGTCGAAATCAAGGCAGGATTTGCCCGCCTGGGTTTCCACAACAGGGATATTGTGGGCGAGGGCAAAGGCCGCCAATTCCGCCTCGGCCCCGGCATAAATCACACCACCCCCGGCCACGATCACCGGAGATTTCGCGACTTCCAGGGCGGCAATCGCCGCAGCCAGTTCGTCGGCATCGGCCTGCGGGCGGCGGATCTTCCAGACTTTGGGGATAAAGAAGGACACCGGATAATCATGGGCCTCGGCCTGCACGTCCTGACAAAACGCAAGGCACACCGGGCCGCAATCGGCAGGATCGGTCATCACCCGAAAGGCGCGCGGCAGCGCCGTCATGATCTGTTCGGGCCGCATGATACGATCAAAGTACCGCGTCACCGGACGGAAGCAATCATTGGCGGTGATGGTGCCGTCGTTGAAATCCTCAAGCTGCTGCAACACCGGATCGGGCGCGCGATTGGCAAAGACGTCGCCTGGAATGATCAACAAAGGCAAGCGGTTGGCGAATGCCACCCCCGCCGCCGTCACCACGTTCAACGCCCCCGGCCCGATCGACGTTGTCACCGCCATGGCCCGGCGCCGCTTTTGCGCCTTGGCATAGGCAATCGCCGTGTGGGCCATGGTCTGCTCATTATGGCCGCGCCATGTCGGAAACACATCGCGGTGCGCGTGCAGCGCTTCGCCAATGCCTGCCACGTTGCCATGGCCGAAAATCGCCCAGATGCCTTCGATGAAACGGTCGCCGTCTTCGGTCATCTGCACGGAAAGCCAGCGCACCATGGCCTGGCCAGCGGTCAGTCGGATTGTGGTCATTTTGCAGCTCCTTGGCGGGCGTCATCCCAGATACCGCACAGACGGCGGAAGTTTTCGGCCATGGTGGCCACGGCAGTCGCATCGTCGATCTGGCCCGCAATCCACTGGCGGCCCACATCGGCGTGAATGGTGCGGCCCACAGCAAAGCCCTTCACCAGCGGGAAATCGGCGGCAAGTTTGAACGACGAGGCCAGTTCCGCCTCGGATTGCCCCAGCCCAAGGATCACGATGCCTTGCGTATGCGCATCGCGGCTGGTGATGGCGTCGCAGGTCGCAGCCCAGGCCGCCTTGGTCTGCATCGGCTCCAGCTTCCACCAATCGGGGTAAATGCCGATGTCATAAAAGCGGCTGATCAGCTTGGCATTGGTGAAATCGTCAACCGGCCCCACCTTGGACGGAATGATTTCCAGAAGCATTTCCAGACGGTTACGGCGGCAGGCGTGGAACAACCGGGTGATGGTGGCCTCTTGGGCGGCCTGCATTTCGGGCTGATCATCGGGGTGGCAGAAGCACAGCACCTTGACCACATCTTCCAGCGCCCATTCAGACAACCCACCATAATCGGGGCCGATTTCTGGCTCCAGCGTCAGCGGGCGCGAACCGGGCCATTCAACCGGACGCCCGATCCACAGCCCCTGACCCGATGCCTTATGCAGCGCCGACTTGCCCAAACGGTTGTCACACAGCAGCCCAAAGCCATCGCGCCCCTGCGAAACCGCCAAAGTCGCTTCAAGACAC
>CAZCFC010000004.1:0-29520 GCA_964497815.1 uncultured Cypionkella sp. | reverse complement strand
AATGCTAGGGCGTCCGACGAGATCTACACTCTTGCCCTGCGCGTCGCACTGGCGATCTTACAGGCGCGCGGGCGGCTTTCGGCCTTGCGCTGTTCAAGATCCGTGAACACCCGGGTTTTGAACCGCGCGCCATAGCGGGCCAGCGTGGCCTCGATCCGGTCGATGTTGGCAAGATCAGACCCGATGCCAAGGATCATAAGGCGGCCCCATGCGCCGGGCAGCAAAGGGTGTGCGGGCGAACCGTTGCGCTTGGGCCGGGCATCACGCCTAGACGCCCCGCGCCTGATCCATCAGGCGGTGCATTTCCTCGATCGCGGGGCCAAGGCCGATGTAGATGGCCTCACCGATCAGAAAATGGCCGATGTTCAACTCACGCACTTCGGGAATGGCCGCGATGGGGGCGACGTTGTCGTAGGTCAGGCCGTGGCCCGCATGGACTTCCAACCCAAGGCCATGGGCAAGGGCAGCCGCTTTGACAAGAGCGGCCAGTTCGGCGTCCGCGTCAGCGGTGCGGCCTTCGGCGTGCAGTTCGGAATATAGCCCGGTGTGCAGTTCCACCACGGCGGCACCGATGCGGGCGGATGCCTCGATCTGGCGGGGATCATGGCCGATGAACATCGACACCCGGCAGCCAATATCGCGCAAAGGCGCAATGTAACGGGCCAGACGATTTTCATCACCCGCCACGTCCAGACCGCCCTCGGTCGTGCGTTCTTCGCGCTTTTCGGGGACAAGGCACACAGCATGCGGACGCAGTCGCAGCACGATGGCGGCCATTTCATCGGTGGCCGCGCATTCGAAGTTCAGCGGAATGCCGATGCCCGCCCGCAATGCCTCCATATCGGCATCGCGGATGTGGCGGCGGTCTTCGCGCAGATGGGCAGTGATGCCGTCGGCGCCTGCCGCCTCGGCCAGCAGGGCAGCGCGCAGCGGGTCGGGCCAGACCGAGCCCCGCGCGTTGCGCACGGTGGCCACGTGGTCGATGTTCACACCCAGACGTTGCTTTTCCATCCTGACGTTCCTTGCTTAGGGGGTGGCCGAGCCGCCACCCTCATCCTTGTCGTGGTCCCGGTGCGGGCGCAGGCGGGCGGCCGCCTCGGCAATCGTGACCTTCAGCTTGCGGCGGCGCTCGCGGCGTTCGTCGGCCTTGGCGTGGCGGGCCTTCTGATAGGCCTGCACGATCGGGATGGTGATGTAATACGCCACCAGCGAAATCAAGATGCCGGGGATAAGCGCGCCAATGAAATAGGGCAGATAGATGTCATGCCAGAACTGGATCAGCCCGCCCCACTGCATGCGGTCATCGGTGAAGATCGCCTCGATGTTGCGCCACAGATCGTGGCCTGCCCGGCCAAAGGCCCGCCCGATTTCCTTGGCCGACAACGGTGCCTCGACCCCCAACAGCCAATGGCCCAGCGTCATCGCAAAGACCGCAAAGAACGGCGTTGTCACCGGGTTGGTGTTGAAGGTGCCCAGCAGCGCCGCCAGCACATTGCCGCGCATCAGGCGGGCAGCGGCCCATGCGGCAACAAACTGCAATCCCGGCAGCGGCAAGAAGCCCACAAGCGACCCGGCAAAGATGCCACGCGCGATTCGATGGGGTTCGTCGGGCAGGCGGCTCATGCGGTGGATCACATAGCGCGTGGCGCGCCGGAATCCGCCGCGCGGGTAGACCATCTCGCGCAGCCATGCGAGCCATCCCAGCGGTTTGCGACGCTTAAAGACCACTTTGGCCTTGTCCTTCCTAATCCCCGAAAAGGTCAGGGTTTTCTTGTCATATCCCGATGGCGTGACACCTGCGCTACGTCAGTTTCCGCCTCAAGTGCAGTCATGACCATGTGCAGATGTTCCACGTCGCGCAAGTCCACATCAATGATAAGCCGGTAAAAATCCGGTTTGCGTTCTGTGAAGCGCAAATCAGATATGTTGGCCTTCTGCTCTCCAATCAAGGTGCAAATGCGGCCCAGAACACCCGCGTCGTTCGAAATCGCCACATCAAGGCTGACGGTGTTGACCGAGGCATGACGGCCCGAGTGCCAATGCAGATCGACCCACCGATTCGGCTGCTCTTCGAACTCTTCCAGCGCGGGGCAGTCGATGGCGTGAATCAGCACGCCCTGACCGCGATAGGTGATGCCGACGATGCGTTCACCGGGCAGCGGTTGGCAGCAGGGCGCACGGCGGAAGGTTTGATCTGCGGTCAGGCCAACCACGGCGCGGGCGCTGTCCACCTCATCCGCAGCCGACATCGACAGTTCGGGATACAGGGTTTCCACCACCTTGCGCGCGGTCAGTTCGGCAGAGCCAAGCCGCGCCAGCAGATCGGCTTCATCGGCCAGCCCCAGCATCTTGGCGGCGGTGCGCAGGGCCTTGTCGCTGGCCTTTTTGCCAACATGTTCAAAGGCCGCGCGGGCAAGTTCGTGGCCAAGACGCACGAAACGGCCGCGATCCTCTTCGCGCAAGCTGCGGCGGATGGCGGCCTTGGCGCGGCCTGTGGTGACGATGTCGATCCAGCTTGCCTGCGGTTTCTGGCCCTCGGCAGTGATGATTTCCACCGATTGGCCATTCTTCAGCCGGGTCCACAGGGGCACACGGATGCCGTCAATCTTGGCCGACACGCAGGAATTGCCGATGCGGGTGTGGATGGAATAGGCATAGTCCAGCGGCGTTGCCCCGCGCGGCAACTGCACCACATCCCCCTTGGGGGTGAAGCAGAACACCTGATCGGAATACATTTCCAGTTTGACGTTTTCAAGGAATTCGTCGTGGTCGCCTTCGTCCAGACGTTCGGTCATGGACGCGATCCACTTGGCGGGATCAACCGCGAAGGGGTTCTTGGCGCGCACGCCTTCGCGGTAAGACCAATGCGCGGCCACCCCCGCCTCGGCCACTTCGTGCATCTCGCGGGTGCGGATCTGCACTTCGACCCGCTTGCCATCGCGGCCCGATACGGTGGTGTGGATGCTGCGATAGCCGTTGGTCTTGGGCTGGCTCAGGTAATCCTTGAACCGCCCCGGCACCGCACGCCAGCGTTGGTGGATGACACCCAGAATGCGGTAGCAGTCCCCCACGGAATCGCAGATCACGCGAAAGCCGTAGATGTCGGACAGGCGCGAAAACGCCAGGTCCTTTTCCTGCATCTTGCGCCAGATCGAGTAGGGTTTCTTGGCGCGGCCATACACATCAGCGTCAATCTGCATCTTCTCAAGCTCTGAGCGGATGTCGGCGGTGATCTGATGCACCACATCGCCCGATTCACGCTGCAGCGTCAGAAAACGGCGGATGATCGAATTGCGCGCCTCGGGGTTCAGGACCCGGAAGGACAAATCCTCAAGCTCTTCGCGCATCCACTGCATGCCCATGCGCCCTGCCAAAGGCGCAAAGATTTCCATGGTTTCACGCGCCTTCTGCGCCTGCTTTTCCGGGCGCATGGATTTGATCGTGCGCATGTTGTGCAGCCGGTCGGCAAGCTTGACCAGAATCACCCGCAAATCCTTGGACATCGCCATGAACAGTTTGCGAAAGTTTTCGGCCTGCTGCGATTCGGTGCTGGAAAGTTGCAGGTTTGTCAGCTTGGTCACACCATCGACCAGCTCTGCCACCTCTTGGCCAAAAAGGCGGGCAACTTCGGCATAGGTGGATTTGGTGTCTTCGATGGTGTCGTGCAGCAGCGCAGTGATGATGGTGGCATCATCCAGATGCTGTTCGGTCAAGATCGCCGCTACGGCCACCGGGTGGGTGAAATACGGTTCGCCAGATTTGCGAAACTGGCCCTCGTGCATGTCAAGTCCGTAGGCATAGGCCTTGCGGATCAGGTCGGCATTGCAGCGGGGGTTGTAGTTGCGAACAAGGGCGATGAGGTCTTCAACGTCGATCATCACCGCCCCACAAGGCCCTGCTCAGGCTCAGAGTTCGCGCCAGATTTACAGTTCGCCCTGTGCTTCCATCAGGGCGCGCAACAGCTTTTCTTCGGACATGTCATCCTGCATCGGGCGATCAATATCACCTGACATCAGCAATGCCATCTGATCCTCTTCCGGCTCATCAACCTCGATCTGGGTCTGATGGCTTTCGATCATCCGCTCCCGAAGGCTGTCTGCCAATTGCGTTTCTTCCGCAATCTCACGCAGGGCCACAACCGGGTTCTTATCGTTGTCACGATCCACAGTGGCGGCAGAGCCGGCCTGAATTTCGCGGGCGCGATGGGCGGCAAGCATAACCAGTTCGAACCGGTTCGGAACCTTGTCAACGCAATCTTCAACCGTCACGCGGGCCATAATGGACTCCAGTAGGGCTTGGGGGCTTTGGAAGCGCCTATTTAGGCGCGATGGCGGGGCTTGACAAGCGTATAATCAATCAGATGCGCCGGGGTTCAGGGCAATCACCTGCGCCACGTCGTCCGCAGGCAGCGCTTGCAGCATCTGCGCGACGGTTTTATCCAGAATCGGATGCCGCCAGTTTGGTGCCACCTCTGCCAGAGGCACCAAAACAAAGGCACGGTCCTGCAGGCGTGGGTGCGGCAGAATCAGGTCTTCGGGCGTGGCGCTGCGCTGCGCGTCGGCCGGCAAATCGTGCCAGGCCTGAAACGTATCGCGGTCTGGCAAAACCGAATCGCCCAAGGCCAGCAAATCGACGTCCAGGGTGCGCATGCCCCAACGCTGCTGACGTTCGCGGCCAAACCGGGCTTCGACACGATGCAGAACAGCCAGAACCTCTGCGGCAGATTCGCCCTGACGCAAGGGAATACTGGCGGCGGCGTTTACATAGTCGGGGCCAGCGCCGGGCGGAAAACATGGCGTTTGATACAGTTTGCTCATCCGCTCGACCACAAGACCTTCGGCGGCAAGGGCAGCAATTGCGGCAGCAATTGTTTGATCCGGCAAGAAATTGCCGAATTTCAGGTTTGCACCAAATGCAATCAGGGCGCGCTTTTCTGTTATCATTGTCGGTGTTATCCTATCCTTAGTGTGGCTTGCCGGGTGGTGATTATCGCTGGTATCCAAATGCGTTCGCCGTTCCGAGGACTTACATTAGTAAGTCGCTCACGGAAGTTCGATTGGGGAACAGTATTTTTCGAGGGGAAAACGGATGTTTTACAAGGACGAACGGCTTGCGCTGTTTATTGATGGATCGAACCTTTATGCCGCTGCCAAGGCACTGGGGTTTGACATCGACTACAAGCTGTTGCGGCAAGAGTTCATGCGTCGTGGCAAATTGCTGCGCGCGTTCTACTACACCGCACTGCTGGAGAATGACGATTATTCACCGATCCGTCCGCTGGTGGATTGGCTGCATTATAACGGCTTCACCATGGTCACCAAACCGGCCAAGGAATATACCGACAGCCAGGGCCGCCGTAAGGTCAAGGGCAACATGGACATCGAACTGACCGTCGATGCGATGGAGCTGGCACCGCGCGTGGATCACGTTGTGATCTTTTCGGGCGACGGCGATTTCCGTCCGCTGGTCGAAAGTCTGCAGCGTCAGGGCGTGCGGGTTTCGGTGGTCTCGACCATCCGCAGCCAGCCGCCGATGATCGCAGACGAATTGCGCCGTCAGGCCGATAACTTTATCGAGCTTGATGAATTGCGCGATGTGATCGGGCGTCCGCCACGCGAACCGCGTCTGGACCGTGAGGAAATGTCGGTCGAGGTCAAGTGATCCTGAACGGACAAGACAAAAAGCCGGGGCGCCACAGGGCCCCGGCTTTTGAATTTCGGTGCGGGGGGATTACGCCCCGCAGTCAGGGTGTGCAGCCAGTCTGTCGGGCGCAGTGATAGCGCCTGTGCTGCACGCGCCCAGTTGTCACGCCTTCGGGAAAACGCCCCCCGGACGGTGATCAGCAGACGCTCGGCTGCATGAAATGGCCGCTGGTCCGCCATCGTTTGCGCAGCAAGACTAGACGCGCATGGCCGGGCGGCTTAGGTCTTGGGGAAATGCGAGATCCGATATGACAAAGTTGACCCTGTACCTTGCCGCGCCGCGCGGCTTTTGCGCCGGCGTGGACCGCGCGATCAAGATCGTTGAACTGGCGATCGAGAAATGGGGGGCACCGGTCTATGTGCGCCACGAGATTGTGCATAACAAATTCGTCGTCGATGCGCTGCGCGCCAAGGGGGCGGTGTTTGTCGAAGACCTGGACGAATGCCCGCAGGATCGCCCGGTTATTTTCTCGGCCCATGGCGTGCCGAAATCGGTGCCCGCCGCCGCCGCTGCCCGGCAGATGATTGCCGTGGATGCCACCTGCCCGCTTGTGACCAAAGTGCATAACGAGGCACAGCGCCATTCCGAGGCAGGGTTGCAAATGGTGATGATCGGCCATGCGGGCCACCCGGAAACCGTGGGCACCATGGGGCAGCTGCCCGAGGGTGAGGTTCTGCTGGTCGAAACCGCAGCCGATGTGGCGGGGCTGCGGGTGCGCGATGCGGGAAAGCTGGCTTATATCACCCAGACCACGTTGTCGGTGGATGACACGGCGGGGATCGTGTCTGCCTTGCAGGCGCGTTTCCCGGCGATCGTCGGACCGCACAAGGAAGACATCTGCTATGCCACCACCAACCGTCAGGCGGCGGTAAAGGCGATGGCGGGGAAGATTGATGCGCTGCTGGTGATTGGTGCGCCGAATTCGTCGAACTCGATGCGGCTGGTCGAAGTGGGCAAGACTGCGGGCTGCACCTATGCCCAGCTTGTGCAGCGCGCCACCGATATTGACTGGCGGGCGCTGGAAGGTGTGGCATCGGTGGGCGTCACGGCGGGCGCGTCGGCCCCCGAAGTGCTGGTGAACGAGGTGATTGACGCCTTCCGCGCCCGGTTTGACACAACGGTTGAACTTGTCGAAACCGCGCAGGAAAACATTGAATTCAAGGTGCCGCGCATCCTGCGTCAGGGCACAGAGGTGTGACCATGAAAGCTTTGGCACTGGCGGTGTTGTTGGCGATGCCGGGATGGGCCGTAGCGGCCGACACCCCCAAGATCATCGCGGTGTGGAGCGAAGACAGCGGCAGCCTGCCGCCGGAATATGCCTGGGATTACCGGGTGGAATATCTGGCAGGCGGCGCGGTTCAGGCCACCTATTGCAAAGGCTACGCCGAAGAGGCGCCGGGATGTGCCACCGTGACCAGCCACCTGTCCACCGCCACGCAAACGGCGATGCAGACGGCCATCGCGCCCTTTGCCGCCAACCTGCTGGCGCAGCCGCCGCAGCCTGCCGGGGATGACGCGATTCCGATTGGCGGCGGATCGGTCAGTGGCCGGGTGCTGGTGGGGGAAACTGACGTCGTGCTACATGCCTTTCCGCGCGCGGACGATGCCGAACGGGTGCAGGCGGTGCTGAAAATCCTGCAAGACACCACACCCCGCAATCTGGTCGCAAAGGCCAGAAACCGGGCAAAGCAGCCTTGATGACGGTCGCCATTCCCCGCACTGCGCTTTGGCTTGGATTGGCCGGGCTGATCCCGTTCCTTGCCTGCGTCCTGACCGGGTTTCCGGGCGGGCCTGCCTTTGTTCGGGGATGGGAAGACCTGATCATGCTGCGCTATGGCATCGTGATCCTGTCGTTCATGTCGGGGGTCCTGTGGGGCTTTGCCACCAAGGCCAGCGGGCGGGCGGCGGCGATGGGGTATGCCCTGTCGGTGATCCCGGCGCTTTGGGCGTTTTTCACCACGATGGGCGGGGTGTCGCAGGGGCTGGCCGCGTTGATGGTCGGATTTGCAGGGCTGTTGGGGCTGGACTGGTGGTTCTGGAGGCTGGGCGTTGCCCCCGCCTGGTGGATGCGCTTGCGGCTGATCCTGACATCGGGGGTGCTGGCATCTTTGGCGCTGGGGCTTTATCTGTAGCCGACCTTTACGGAAGTGACCAAAGAATGACCGAACTTTTCGCCTACACCGATGGGGCCTGTTCCGGCAATCCCGGCCCCGGCGGCTGGGGTGTGCTGATGATCGCGCGGGAGGGCGGGCAGGTGGTGAAAGAGCGCACCTTGAACGGCGGTGAGGCGCATACCACCAACAACCGCATGGAATTGCTGGCTGCGATTTCCGCGCTGGAGGCTTTGACGCGGGTGTCAGAGCTGACCATCGTGACCGACTCGGCCTATGTGAAGAACGGCGTGACCGAATGGATCCACGGCTGGAAACGCAATGGCTGGAAGACAGCCGGGAAAGACCCTGTGAAGAATGTCGATCTGTGGCAGCGGCTGGACGCGGCACAGGCGCGGCACAAGGTGGTGTGGCGCTGGATCAAGGGTCACGCGGGGCATGCCGAAAATGAACGCGCGGATGAATTGGCGCGGGCCGGAATGGCACCCTTCAAAGGATAGTGCCCTGCATTGCGCCGGGGGGTTTCACACCCCCCGGACCCCCCGTGGGATATTTGCGCACAGAGGATGCCCCTTTCAAACAGGTTCCGGGGGCTTAGATTTCTGTCAGAAACGGAAAGCGGCTGCGCACATCCTTGTGGGTGCGCCAGTTCAGAACAGGCTGCCATTTGTCCGAGACTTCGACACGGCTGTCGTTCACCGGGTTGACGCTGCGGATGAACATGGTTTTGCGGCGGTAAAGGCGGCAGTTGTATTCGGCGGGCGTCTTGCGGTGGCGGATGGAAAACAGGTTCTTGCCGCCCGCTGCGGCCACCATTGACAGACCCAGATTGATATAGGGATAGCGGTGCAGATAGAGGCGATGGTCAGGTTCTGTGCCGTCCTCGATCGTCAGGCCATAGCCGTTGACGAAAGAGACAAAGCGCATGTCGTCTTCGACCTCGATCGGCGGCAGCCAGCCCAGCACCTCACGCAGGGTGGCCACGAAATCAATCGCCAGTGCGTCGTCGTCGTCCAGAACGGCATGAATGGCCAGACCGGGGCCATAGCGTTCGACCATGAACTGCGTCAGGTGGCGGTGGGCAAAACCGTAAGGGCGCGGGGCGATGCTATAGCGTTCGGCTGGCAGAATTTCGGCGCAAATCTCGGCCAGCGTGTCCAGCGCCCATTCGGGCATGGTATCCGAACACAGCACCATCAGGTGAAAGTTCTGGTCCGTCTGCGCAGCCAGCGAGCGGAGCGGCAAGGTTTCCAGCAAGGCAAGCCGCATTTTCAGCCGGTCTTCGTCGAACAGCAGTCCCGGGTCTTTGGAAAATTCGCTCTTCCAACCCGAGTTGCCGAAATACGAAAACCGCATGGCGATCAGCACTTCTTGGGTCGCCAGATAACTGGGCCAGTCAGAATTCACGGCGGGTTCCTTGCTGGGGTTGGGTCGGGGCGTAACAACGGGGGCGGCTGCGGTCAAATCCAATCAAGGTTGACCTTGCCGGCCGGATAGGTTTCCGCCACCACCTCGCGCAGCGCCTTGTAGCGGTCGCGCAGGTCCTTGAACTTGCGCTCATGGGTTTCGGCCACCAGACAGCGCACGTTCTGAAACAGGGCGTCGCGGTGCATGACTTCGAGGATATCCAGCTCTGCCCCTTCGATGTCCATCTTCACAAAGGCGATTTCACCTCGCAGCGCCACCTTTTCCCGCACCAGCCCCGGAAAGTCGATCAGCGGCACCTCGACCGAGTTTTCAGAGTCTATGCGGCGGCCCCCGTCCAGAATGGTGCTTTTCACCGAGGCACCTTCGGGGTTCTCGCCAAAATTATCCGCCCGCATCAGCCGCACGGTGCCCGCGCCCACCCCCACAGCGGCATTGACCAGCGTGACATTCGGCATATCGGCAAATTTGCTTTGCAGGGTGCCAAAGGCAAAGGGATCGGGTTCATAGGCAATCACATCGGCACCGGTGGCGGCCAGAACCGCCGTCACCACGCCCATGTTCGCACCGCAATCCATCACCAGATCGCCGGGTTTCAACATCGCGGTGATGGCGGTCATGTAGCCTTCGGCCCATGATTTGCGCAGATTGCGCTTCATGCGGCGGATCATCACATCGGCCCGGTGTTCGGCCTCGGTCTTCGGCAGGTCGTCACCCTCGGGGGCCACTTTGTTCTTCTTCGCCATGGTCTTTCCTTACATCCGCACAGCCGCACGCAGGGCTGCAATCACCGCCCGGTCCGCCAGATCCCGCAAATCCTGACGCGCCAGATAACGGCACGTTTCGCGCGCCGCCTGCACCATTTCGGCGCAATCGACCGGGTTGGCTTCGCACCATTCCAGCCGCTCTTCAAAATCCGACATATCCACCTTGAACGGCACATAATGCACCCAAGGCTTGAAATGCACCGAAGCAAAACTCTCCCAAGGCGATTCCATCACCAGGCCCAGAGAGCCGCTGTTCATCGTCCAGAAAAACGATGAGGCAAGATCAGCCCCGCGCAGCACGGCGATGTATTTGTGCCGTGCCTGTTGGCGCTGCGTCATGACAGGCCGGGTCATCGGGGCCAGAATGGGCTGCGACAACGGATGCAGCCATTCCTGCGCAATCAGCGCCACATCGGCGCGGGGGTCGGCGGCAAGGTGGCGCACAAAGGCAAAACGCGGAAAATCATGCAGCTTCTTGTGCGCCCAAGACAGGGCGCGCCGCCCGGTTTCCACCTCGGCAAACAGCTTTTGAAAACGATAGCCCTCTTGGCGCACATCGCCGCCGCCCCCGCCGCGCCCGGTCATGCCGCCACGCCAGACAACTTTCGGGCTGCGCGCAGCAAAGGGCAGCGCATCGGGGTCAGGAAAGGGGCCAAGGAAGGCAGGCGTGCCGATGGTGTGCAGATCTGTCGGCATGTGCCACAGGATCCGGCCCGCCGCAGCTTTGACACGGTTGAAGACAAAGGTGGGAAAAACCGCGCCATCCGGCGTTTCCAGCGACCGCACCCGGCGGTCCTGCATGTCGATCAGCAGGTCGAAATCCGCCCCCGCCCGCAGCAGGGATTGCAGCGCGCCCTGCGACTTTTCGGGCCGCACCCCGCGCGCCGAATTGTGGGGCTGATCGGGCTGATCGGGGTTCGGCCACCAGCCGTTGTCGGGATAGGGCGCATGGGCGGCTGCATTCCACGCCAAGGCACCGCCCGAAGCGACGGCCATCGCATGGTTGCGCGCACCCTGCCCCAGATCGGGCCGCGCGGCCCCGATCGCGCCCAGCCGATGCGCGACTTGGCTGGCAACGAACCCCTGTTCGTCCATCGGCTATTCTTCCAGCGCCTCGGCCGGGTTCACGCCAATCTCGGCGCACATCCGGGCGGCATAGGAATTCGGCATCGGCACATTCTTGCGCCACCACGGTTTGGTGCCGTTGGTGTACAGATGAACCGACAGCGTGTTGTCGGTGAAATGCCCCTCGACCCGTCCGTAGGGGTCGTAGAACACATCGTTCAACTGGAACGGCACCGGATAAAGGTAGTCCGAGGTCAGCGCCTTTTCGAAGTCGCCGGTCTGCTGGGCGAAATAGGTAAAGGCCTGCGGACCAAAGGCGGTACGCTCGGCGTTATAGATGCGCACGGCTTGCGGCAGGCTGCTGTCCTGCTTTTCGATCCGCTTGCGCTGCTGCTTGTTGAACCACGCGGGGGCGTCGGGAAGGTTATCGTAGTAATCCAGCAACTGCCGGATCAGCTCGCCCTTTTGCGGAATGTAGACCACGCCGCAGTTCAAGGCCCCCCTGAACCCATGGCCAGCATAGATATTCTGCATCTCATCCGGAAAGGGCTTGTGACAGAACGCATCACAATCAATCCAGACCGCGTCGGTCTTCTCGATCATCTTGTAGCGGAAGACGTTCGACAGGAAACTTTCAGAGGTCTGCCGGACGATGTCCATGTCGATCGCCATGATATCGGTGGCGGGTTTGACGATGATGCCATCGGGCACGTTTGTTACCGTATCGGTGCAATAAAGCGTGGTGGGGTGGCCGTGCTTGACATGGCTTAGAAGACATAACTGGTTCAGATAATGCAGTTTTTCGCCAATCCAAAGCGAGGCGACGGGTCTGCGAACTGGGATGGACATGGTACAACTGCCTCTATTTTTTCAACGTTGGAGCATTGGTCTTGGGCTGTCCAGCAATGGCCTAACTGGGGTCATCGGTGTCATCCGCGTCGCCCAACCGGAAGCCACGCGCGATGTTGGGATCAAAGCCATAGTCGGGGGTATAGCCAAAAGCGTGCAACAGCGCGGTCACTTCGTCGATTTGCGCATGCCATTGTTCAAGCCAGCGACCATACAGAAAAATCTGCGCAGGGCCCGGAGCGGGCATGGCTTGCAGCACACTGGCCAGCACATCCGGGGCAAGCCGGGGGTCGGACAGCAACAGCGCATCAGGCCTTTCGGCGGTGATCATGGCCTGCACAGCCGGTAGCGGGTTATCACCAAGCATTTGATCCAAAAGCCTGAATCTGTCCGTGAATGCCCGTTCACTAATGGCGCAAACCGCCAAAAGCATCCGCCGCAAGCCGGCATTGTCTTCTTGCAGCGCAACGGTCAGATCGGCACGGATATTGGCGCAATGTGCCGCCAGAAACCCCACCGCCGCGCCAATTTCCAGAACTTTCGCGCCCTGCGCCAAAACCTGAGGCATGCGCCGCGCCAAACCCCGTTCAAACTTGCCAGACTGGATCAGCGGCAACACATGTGCCGCAAACACGCGCGGGTCCGCGGGCAATCTGACGCTATGGTTTGGAAACCATTCCGAAACAATATCCTGCGAAAGGTCGATCTCGCCGGGGTTGTAAGACCCCATCGGCACAGCTTCGACCGGCTCTTTCGGGGCGGCCATCCGGTCTTCCCTGGACTTGGCCCCGCGCTTTTTCTCAACGTCCGACATCAGGGCGGCAATCTTTTCCTTGTCCCGCGCCTGCGGCGGCTTTGCCACGATCTGCGTGATCGGCACTGCCGAGGCCTTGGCCAGATCGGCCACCAGTTGATGATAGGCCTCGGTCTGCCGCAGCTCCGTCAGTCGCCCCTCGGCCCGCGCCAATGCGGCCGTATGCAACCGGTTCAGAACAGGGTCTTCCAGCAATTGTGCTATGATGCGGTTCCGGCTTGCGGTGTAGCGCAGCATGGTGTCGTCGCGCACTTCGTTGCGGTCTTGCAGGCTCCAATAGTCGGAATTGTACTTATCCGCCTTGTTGTTCACATTGCCCCGCATCTTGCGGATGGCATAGCTGTCAACCGACTTCACCGCGTAGTGATTCAGCTGCACCCAGTCATAGCCGACCGTCCGCGTGATCGACCGCCAACCCCGAAACTTGAAGTAATCCTCCATCTCGCGACCTGCGCCGTTCAGCCATTTGATCTTGTCGGGAAATTCCGTCTGGATGTGCCGGTTCTTCATTTTCGGGCGGTGAATGCCCAACTTCCAATAATCGGCGTCAAAGGTGAAAAGCGTTTTCACGCCCCAGCCCTTGTTCCAGGTTTGTGGTGCCGCCCATAGATATTGCTCCGTCACCGGCGCGCGCGACCAATCCACCACACCACCAGACCCGAAAATCCGCCATGTCACCACGATGCCATTGGCCCCCTTGGCCACGGCCGCGCCGATCAGGTCATCCAGCGTGCCATCGCCGTATTTGATCGACAAGAACTCATCCGCATCGAAGACCATCACCCAGTCGGATTGCTGAACCACCGGTTCGGCCTGCGCATAGTTCAGCGCCGAGGGCTGCGGGCGGATGCCTTCGGGAATGTCATTGCGGCGGTGGTGGCAAAGCCCCAACTCTTCCAGCCGGATCAACATGTCATCGGTGCCATCCGAACAATCGTTCGTATAGACAACCAGATCCGAAAAGCCGATCGCCAGATGATGCGCGACCCATTCGATCACATAGGCGCCTTCATCCTTCATCATCGAAACGGCGGTCACTTGGCCATGCGGGCTGACATGCCGCTTCAGCGGAAAGTCGATCGTCCCCCACAGATCGGCAGCCCCCTTCGGGCGCCCCTCAGTCCGGGACGGCTGTGTATTTGCCTTTTTCACACTCACGCCACTGCCCAACTGACTTGCTTTCGCTGCCACGAACCGGTTCACCTCCGGCTTCTGCTTTTGCGCCTATACAATAGGACCAGCCCAGCCTTGGCAGCAAGAGACAGGGCAATCCCTGACGCAAAGGGTTAAAAAATGTTGCAGGAAGGTCAAAGATTTCCAAATTAGAAACAATTTCGGACGATTTCGGGTGGCCAGCGTGACAGATGGTGCAACTGCGGGCATAGTTGGACGAAACCGCCCAAATGGGTGACGCAGCAGCACAGGCAGTCTATGGCCCCGAAACTGACCGTATTTTTCATCGTCGAACCTCCGGAATACGAGGTTATGGCCTGTTTTCTGGCGGCGTCGCTGCGCGAACAGTTTGGCGATACCGTCGCCCTTGTCGGCTATTGTCCCGATCTTAAACTGGATCAGGTTTCCTTGGACGTGAAGGAAATCCTGCGCCGTCTGAACTGCGACTTGCGCGGCTTTCAGGTGGCGGGGCGGTTCGATCCATCTTACCCGCACGGCAACAAGATCCTGGCCACGCTGGAGCCGCGTGACACTGAATTTTCAGCGTTTTTTGACAGTGATATCCTGTGCCTGCGCCCCAACACCGTCGACAATCTGGTGATGGACGGCCATGTGTCATTGACCCCAGCGGCCTCGATGGTCTGGGGCAAGACTGCGGATTGGGAGCGGATTTACCGGGCCTGCGGCATGGAGGTGCCCGAGGATCGCATCCGCCTGATGCGGCAGAAAGGCGCGCGCGGGCGCATCCCGTATTTCAGCTCGGGTTTGTTCACGTTTCCCGAGCAATACCGCACCGCAGACGGAAAAAGCTTTGCGCAGGTTTGGATGGATGTGGCGCAGACTTTGGACGCGCACCCCGATGTTCCGGGCAAGCGCCCCTATCTGGACCAAATCAGCCTGCCATTGGCGATTCAGAAATCCGGACTTGGCTGGAATATTCTGCCCGAAGAGCAACACTATATTCTGGGCGGCAAGCTGCGCGGTGACGCTTTGCCCGAGGATCGTGAGATTTTCACGATTCATTATCGCATCATGCGGGTACTGAAAGAGATCGGGCTGACGCAATCTGCCCGCAAGATGTTGAAAAAGCACGCGGGTGTAAAGCGGATCGACCAAGCCTCACGTCCAGTGACAACCGCCGAAGACCTTGATGATTAGTTAAGGAACGATCATTTGCAAAATGCTTTCTATTCTTGAAGAAACATTCATATTAAGATCATGGCACGCAACAAGATCATCCCTGACGCCGAAATCCTTGCCCTTGTCCTGCATAAATTGCTGACCGAGGGCGACAAGGCCGTGTCCTTTGGTTTGATCGCCGCTGCAAGTGGCCTTGCGCCACCGACTTTGGTGCAACGCTATGGGTCACGCGATGCCATGATTGTGCAGGCGCTGTCTGCCAGTTGGACCGCTCTGGAAACCCTGACATCTGCATCGGAAGCCGAGGCTTTGGTTTCGGCCAAAGGCGCGCAGGCGTTGCTGAAGGACATCGGCGCGCTGGTGGACATTCCGGCGCTTTTGGCTGCAAGTCAGCGCGACAAGGCGCTGATGGATCGTGCGGCGGCTTGGCGCAAATCGGTTGAGGCGGCCTTGGCCGTGCGGTTGGGCGGTGGCGCCAAAGGGCGCGATGCCGGGGCGCTTATGTTCGCGGCATGGCAGGGGCGGCTGCTTTGGGACACTGCGGGCGGCAAGACATTTCGGCTGGGCGAGGCGCTGCGCAAATTGGCAGATCAACGGGCGATGTAGGTTTTATAAAGCCATATCAGTGCGATAGCCCCAAGCACCGCGCCGACAAATCCGGCCATCCAGCCAACCATCATCATCAGCGTACGCAACAGGAACCCACCGATCAGTGCGCCCCCTACGCCGATGGCGATGGTGGTAGGAACATCTGTTTCCAGTTTCATCACCCGGGTTGCAAGGAATCCGGCGGCAATTCCGATGATGACAAGCGCGATGATGGGCATGCGAAACCTCCACTGACTGATCCCGATATGGGGGCTGGTCCACCGAATTGAAATGGCGGATCAGGTCAGAGTTTTCGGCAGCACGATGCCGTTCAGAAAATCCGCCGCAGCCACCGGGCGTTTGCCTTCGCGCTGCGCTTGGGTGATTTGCACGGCTCCGGTCCCGCAGGCAATCACCAGACCATGCAGCACCGCGCCTGGCGTGCCCTGTCCTTTGGCCAGACGTGAGCGCAGGAATTTCACGCGCTCACCGCCAATGTCGCACCAGGCACCCGGAAAGGGCGACAGCCCGCGGATCAGCCGATCCACCGTTTCTGCCGGTTGCGTCCAATCTATCCGCGCCTCGGCCTTGTCGATCTTGGCGGCGTAGGTGACGCCCTCGGTCGGTTGCGGTTCGGGGGTATATTCGCCCTCAAGTGCCGTGCAGATCAACCGCGCGCCCATCGCAGCAAGGCGGTCGTGCAAGTCGGCGGTGGTGTCCTCGGGACCGATCGGCACAGACTCGCGCAGCAGAACCGGGCCGGTGTCCAGCCCCGCCTCCATCTGCATGATACAGACGCCCGATTGCGCATCGCCCGCCATGATGGCGCGGTGAATGGGGGCGGCACCGCGCCAGCGCGGCAACAGACTGGCGTGGATATTCAGGCACCCCCGGCGCGGCGCATCCAGAACAGACTGCGGCAGGATCAGCCCATAGGCCACCACGACTGCGACATCCGCCCCAAGCGCGGCAAAGTCATGCTGCACGTCTTCGCTGCGCAGCGAAACCGGATGCCGCACCTGCAACCCAAGCGTCAGGGCCCGCGCATGAACGGGGCTGATGCGGTCTGCCTTGCCCCGGCCGGCAGGACGCGGAGGCTGGGTGTAAACTGCCACAATTTCATGGCGTTGCGCCAAAGCGTCCAGCACCGGAACCGAAAACTCCGGGGTGCCCATGAAGATGATTTTCATGCGCGCCGCCCCAGCTTTTCGGCCTTTGCCAGCAGCATTTTGCGCTTTAGCCCCGACAGGTGGTCAAAGTACATCTTGCCGGCCAGATGGTCGATCTGATGCTGCACCGAGGTGGCCCAGAGGTTGACGAAATCGCGATCCTCGATCACCCCCTCGGCATTCATATAGCGCACCCTCACCGCGCGCGGACGTTTGATCACCGCAGAAACGCCGGGCAGATTGGGCGAGGCCTCTTCGTGATCGCGCAGTTGGCCCGAAGCGTGCAGCACGACCGGATTGGCCAGCAAGATGGCCTGACCACGCGCGTCAGAGCAATCCACCACCGCAAGGCGCAGTGGAATGCCAATCTGCACCGCGGCAAGTCCATCACCGGGCATCGCGTCCATGGTATCCACCATGTCGGCCCATATCGCGCGCACCTCGTCGGTGATGGTGAACACGTCCTGCGCCGGGGTTTTCAGGCAGGGATGCGGATAGGGCAGGCACAGCCGTTCGGTCATTGCATTGCCCTTTCAAAGGCGGCTCGGGCAGCGTGGTCCATATGGTCCAGCGTCAGGATCCCGTCCAGATGGTCGTATTCATGCTGGACACAGATCGCGGAAAACCCTGTCAGGATTTCATCATGCGCCCCACCGTCCAGATCCGTCCAGCCCACGCGAACCGCTGCCGCGCGCCCCACCTGTGCCGTCAGACCCGGAAGCGACAAACAGCCTTCGGGACCACTGACACGATCATCTGATCGCCACAAAATCTGTGGGTTCACAAACACTTGTGGCGCCCGCCGCCCTTCTTTCCAGGTGGCATCCATCACGAAAATGCGCAGCAAGACCCCGACCTGTGGGGCGGCAAGGCCCCGCCCCGGCGCGTCATACATGGTGTCCAGCATGTCTGCGGCAAGCCCACGCACATCATCCAGAACCGGGGTGCAAATCGCCTGCAATCGGGCATCCGGCCAATGCAGGATCGG
The DNA here is from genome assembly GCA_964497815.1 of uncultured Cypionkella sp. GTDB lineage: Bacteria > Pseudomonadota > Alphaproteobacteria > Rhodobacterales > Rhodobacteraceae > Cypionkella. The sequence goes on along the minus strand of CAZCFC010000004.1, from coordinate 11,728 downwards.
GCGCACAGCCATCAGCCGCGCGCCAGTTCGCGTTTCAGCTTTTCCATCTTGCGGGTGATCATCTGCCGCTTGAGCGGGCCAAGATAATCAATGAACAGCTTGCCATTCAGGTGGTCAATCTCGTGCTGTACGCAGGTGGCCCACAGGCCGTCAAACAGCCGCTCTTGTTCTGCACCGTTCAGGTCCATCCAGCGGACCGTCACCGAAGCCGGACGCTTGACCTCGGCATACTGGTCAGGGATGGACAGGCAACCTTCGTCATAAGACGACAGATCTTCTGACGCCCAGATCACCACCGGGTTCAGCAGCACCATCGGCTCCGGCGGACCGTCCTTGATGCAATCCATCACGATCACCCGCGTCATCGCCCCCACTTGCGGCGCGGCAAGGCCGATGCCCGGCGCATCATACATGGTTTCCAGCATGTCGGCGGCCAGTTGGGAAATCTCGGGCGTTACCTTGGCCACAGGGTCGCAAGGTTTTTTCAAACGCGGGTCGGGGTGGATCAGGATATCGCGGATCATCTTTGGGATTTACGGCGCGGGGGGGATTGGTGCAAGAGGGAGAGGGAAAACTGATCAAATTGACAGCAGCCACGCATGAAGCAACGTTATCCCAACATCCGCCACCAAGTTGGATGCTTGTTCCGCTTTTTGACATTATTTAAGTAAGATTTCCCGTTTGTAAGGCGTTACTTGGAAATACAGACTTCACCAATCAGGCAGGCAAAATATGGACTTCGATACCCAAGTGAACCGTTTTGGCACCCATTCCGTCAAATGGGATTCGATGGAGGCCTTTTATGGCGTGCCCGCCAAGGACGGCATCGCCATGTGGGTTGCCGACATGGAGTTCCGTCCGCCGCAATGCGTGCAGGCTGCACTGGAAACGATGCTGGCGCATGGCGTTTATGGCTATTACGGCGACGAGACCGAATATCGTGCGGCCATCCGCTGGTGGATGCAAACCCGCCACGGTTGGCAGATTGATCCGGCGGCAATTTTCACAACGCATGGCTTGGTTAACGGCACGGCGATGTGCGTCGATGCCTTTACCCAAGCAGGTGATGCCGTGGTTCTGACCACTCCGGTTTATCACGCCTTTGCCCGCGTGATCAAAGCCGCCGGGCGCAGCGTTACGGAATGCCCTCTGGCGCTTGTGGAAGGGCGTTACGAGATGGATTTCGCCGCCTGGGAGACCGTTTTGACGGGCCGTGAAACCATGATGATCCTGTGTTCGCCGCACAATCCGGGCGGGCGGGTCTGGACCCCGGCCGAATTGCGCGGTGTGGCCGATTTCTGCAAACAGCATGACCTGATTCTGGTATCGGATGAGATTCACCACGATCTGGTGATGCCCGGTCACAAGCACACCGTCATGGCCAATGCGGCACCCGATATTGCCGACCGTCTGGTGATGATGACGGCCACCACCAAGACCTTCAACATTGCGGGCGCGCATTCGGGAAATGTGATCATAGCAGACCCGGTGCTGCGCGCGCGTTTTGCGGACCGGATGAATGCGATGGGGATCTCTCCGAACTCCTTTGGCATGTTCATGGCCACTGCGGCCTACTCGCCGGAAGGTGCTGTCTGGGTTGATGCGCTGACGGAATATCTGGACGGAAACCGAAGGGTGTTCGATGCCGGAATCAACGCGATACCCGGACTGCGGTCGATGGCGCTGGAGGCGACCTATCTGGCATGGGTCGATTTCGCGGGAACCGGGATGGTGCCGGCCGAATTCATCAGCCGCGTGGAAAAGCAGGCCAGAATAGCCGCCAACCACGGCACGCCCTTTGGGACCGGCGGCGAAACCTGTCTGCGCTTTAACCTTGCCTGCCCGCGCGCGCAGGTGATCGAGGCGGTATCGCGTCTGCAAGCCGCCTTTGCCGATCTGCAATGAGGCGGGCGGCGCGGGCTTTTTCCGCGCTGGCCTTGCTGGGCTTTCTGCTGATGGGCGCGGCGCTGATCTATCTGCGCCCGCCTGCCTTGCCGCCCGCACAGCCCCCCCTGATCGGCCAGATTGATCGCATCCTTATCGAGAAAGCCGCGCGGCGGATGACCCTGCTGCAAGGCGGTCAGCCTGTACGTATATACCTGATTTCCCTTGGCTTTTCACCAACAGGCGACAAAGTACGCCAAGGCGATGGCCGCACTCCCGAAGGCGTTTACCGCATCAACCGGCTGAACAGGGACAGCGCCTATCACCTGTCCCTGGGGCTGGATTATCCGCAACCCGCCGACCGTGCTGCGGCACGGGCGGGCGGTTATGACCCCGGTGGCGACATCATGATCCACGGCCAGCCGAATGCGCTGCCCGATGCCACTGTGATCAAGGGCGACTGGACCGCCGGCTGCATCGCCGTCACCAACGCCGAAATCCGTGAGATTTTTGCCGCCACTCCGCTTGGCACCGAAGTTGAGGTCAGGCCCTAGGCAACAGCGCAACGGGCGCGTTTTCATCGCGCCAATAGTCCAGTGGCGCCTTGTCCGACACATGGGTTGACCGTTTGAATTCGCAGACCAAATCGCCATTTTCTTCTGTAGACGCGACGATAAGGCATTGAAAGATATGCCGCCCACCATCGTAAACATCTACCAAACCGCGCAAATGCGGCGTCAACGCGCCGTCCAGTGCAAAGCCGTCGTGCCAGAAACGCAAGACCGGAAACACGGCATCGCCCACCTGCACACGCAGCCGGGACTTGCGCGTCTGCGCCTGTTTGCGCGCCGCATCCAATCCTTCACGTACTTCTTTAGGCAGGAATTCCAGCATCTTGGCCTCCATCGCTGTGACCCAGACTGTCGCAAGCACAGATAAAGAATATGACACTTTCGATGTCACTGCCTGAAAGTTGATCAGCCGTGGCAGAATTGTCGCAACTTTGCGCGCGACGGTTGCGACGGCGCCTGCTACCCTTCGCCAAACCTGTCCGGAGTGCCCCATGCGCCTTGCCTTTGTCCTGACCATGCTGCTGACACCCCCCGCCATGGCCGCGCCTTGCGGCGATGATTTTGCAGGATTCGTCTCGGCAATGGCCGATGAGGCCCGCGCCGCAGGAGCGGACGAAGGCATAGTGAAAAGCCTTTTCAAAGGTGCGCAGCAAGATCCGGCTGTGCTGAAGGCCGACCGGTCGCAGGGTGTGTTTCGCAAGACCTTTCTTGATTTATCACAAAGCCTGATCAGCAAGGGCCGCCTTCAGAACAGAGCCGCCAATCACAAGACCTACGCCGAAACCTTTGACCGTGCCTTGGCGGATTATGGCGTGTCGTCCGGAGTTCTGCTGGGCTTCTGGGCGTTTGAAGCGGATTTCGGCGCGGTTCAGGGTGATTTCAACACCCGCAACGCCCTGCTGACCCTTGCGCATGACTGCCGCCGACCCGAGGGTTTCCAACCCCAAGTACTGGCCGCCATCACCCTGACCGCGATGGGCGATTTCGATCCAGCCACGACCCAAGGCGCCTGGGCGGGCGAGATTGGCATGGTACAGATGCTACCGCGCGACATTCTGAAGCGCGGCGTCGATGGCGATGGTGACGGGCTGATCACCCTGAAAACTTCGGCCCCCGATGCAATTCTGTCCGGCGCGGCGATGCTGCAGCATCACGGCTGGCGTGCGGGCGAGCCGTGGTTGCAGGAAATCATCCTGCCCGAAGGGATCGACTGGTCAATCACCGGTCTGGACACGGAACGCCCGACCGCCGATGCTTGGCCGACGGCGGAATTGTTGGGGCTGCTATGATCACCCTTCCCGAACTGATGACCGCCCTGCCGCATGTGCTGGCCGCCCCGAAAACCGATGCGCCCCTGCACTCGCTGTGCTTTCGCCCCGGGTTTAATGAACGGACGTTCCCAAACAACCTGCGGCTGACGGTGGCCGAAGGCGTGCCCGGCGAACGCTGGCTGACGCAGCCGTGGTTGCGCCTGCCCGATGGCCGCCCTGACCCGCGCATTCAGGTGTCCATTCTGCCCCTTCGCGTGATGGAATTGGTCTGGCGCGACCGCAGCCAACCGCATCCCGGAGACACCATCGTGGCGGATCTGGATTGCAGTTTGCAGAACCTGCCCGTTGGAACCCTGATCCGCGCAGGGACCGCCGTTTTGCGCACGTCGGACGAATTCAACAACGGCTGTGTGAAGTGGAAAGCCCGCTACGGGGCCGACGCCAAGGCCTGGATCGAACTGCCGGGCCATCCGCCGCTGCGCTTGCGCGGTGTGCTGTGCGAGGTGGTCGAGGATGGCGAAGTGGCGCTGACCGACCGGTTGCAGGTGCTGCGTTAACAAAAGCCATCCGCGTCTGATTGCCAGACCCCGGGGCAAAAGCGGATCGTCGCCTGACAAAGGCAGGTCTTGCGCAGATCAAGGGCCACAAGGGAATGGTCCTGCCTGGCAGATCGGGGTTAACAAAGCCGGATCACATGCCCTCGTCGCGCTGCCGTGTGGCGCGGCGCCATTCAACACATTGCGCCACCATCGCCACCGTGATGGCGCGCCAACGCGGCAAATCCGCAGGTGTGGCCCGCATTAAAATTCGGGTTTCGCCATGGTGAATATCCATTGGCGCATCGGGGTGAATCGCTGTCCAGGCCGCAATCTGTGCATCGGTCGCGCGCAAGGGCCAAGCCTGAGCCAAGATCCAATCCGCACCGGCAGGCGTTGCGGTAAACTCGGGCAGTGCGGCATCGGCCCGCGCGTAAATCACGCCGCCCACACTGTCCACACCGAAAAATCCGGCCTTTTGCAGCGCGTGTTCCATCATGCCACCAGCGCCTCTGCCCGTTTCAGATCAACGGAAACCAATTGACTAACCCCTTGTTCAGCCATGGTAACGCCGAACAAGCGATCCATCCGCGCCATCGTCACCGCGTGGTGGGTGATGATCAGGAACCGCGTTTCGGTGCGGCGCGTCATCTCGTCCAGCAGATCACAAAAGCGCGTCACGTTGGCGTCGTCCAAGGGCGCGTCGACTTCATCAAGCACGCAGATCGGCGCGGGGTTGGCCAGGAACACGCCAAAAATCAGCGCCAACGCCGTCAAGGTTTGTTCCCCCCCCGAAAGCAGCGACAGCGTTGCCAGTTTCTTGCCCGGAGGCTGGCACATGATTTCCAGACCCGCCTCAAGAGGATCGTCGGATTCCACCAGAACCAGCCGCGCCTCACCGCCGTTGAACAGGTGCGTGAACAGGGTGCCGAAATTCGCGTTAACCTGTTCGAACGCGGTTAACAAACGCTCGCGCCCCTCGCGGTTCAGACTTGAAATTCCGGCGCGCAGCTTCTTGATCGCCTCTTCCAGATCGGCCTTTTCCTTGGCCAGCGCGTCGTATTCGTCGTTGACCGTCCTTGCATCCTCTTCGGCGCGCAGGTTCACCGCCCCCATCGCATCGCGCTGACGTTTCAGGCGCTGCACGTCGGTGTCCAACGAGTCGGCGTCAGGCATCTTGTCGGGATCAACCTTCAGCGTGTCCAGCAGTTGCGCAGGTGTCGCCTCGGCCTCTTCCATGATCCGCTCGGCGGCATAGTTTACGGTTTCGCGGGCGGCTTCGGCGCGGGCCTCGGCGCGGGCGCGGGCCTCGCGGGCCTCACCGGCCAACCGTTCGCCGTCACGTTCGGTGTCGCGGGCACCGCGCAAGGTGGCCTCGGCCACCGAAAGCGCATCTGCAGCCACGGCACGCCGGGCCTCGGCATCGGCAATCGCGTCGCTTAATTCCTCGCGCTTGATGGCGATTTCTTCGGGCGCGGCAGAGGCCTCGGCCAGTTCCTCTTCGGTTTCTGCCTTGCGCGCGGCCAGTTCTGCAATACGCTTTTCTGCCGTTTCCAGCCGGTGCCGCCAGCCGGACAATTCCTTGACGGCCTCTTGCCGCCTGCGCACCCGCGCCTCACCCTCACGCCGCAATTCATCGTGGCCGGAACGGCGGCTCATCATGGTGATGCGCGCGGCCTCGACCGCCATCTTTGTCGTCTCGACCGCAGCGCGGGCCTCGTCCAGATCGGGCAGATCATCCACGGCCGCCGCCGCCTCGTCCAGCCGTTCGCGGGCCTCGGCGGCCTCATCGTCATAGCGGGCAACCGACAGGGCAGCGGCCTCCAGCTTGCCACCCGCAATGGATTTATCGGCTTCGGCGCGGGCGGCCAGACGGCCCGCCTCGGCCACGCGGGTGTCTGCGGCGCGGCGGGCATCGCGGGCCATCTGATCGGCCCGGGCCAGATCGGTCAGCCGTGTCTGCAACTGCGCATGCGCCTGCGACGCCCCGGCGGCCCGGGCAGCAACCTCTTCCAGATCGCGCTTCAGCCGGGTCAGGCGGTTCAATTGCTGCAATCGCAGCGCCGCCGCTGAAGGTGCATCCTCGGCCCCGGCGCGGAACCCATCCCAACGCCACAGATCGCCCTCGCGGCTGACAAGACGCTGACCGGGCTGCAACGCCGCCTGCAAATGCGGCCCGGCCTCGCGGTCCACGATCCCGATCTGCTGCATCCGCCGCGCCAGCACCCCAGGGGCCTGCACATGATCAGACAGCGGCGCAATCCCGGTTGGCAGCGCCTGCGGGTCTTCATAACCGGGCAGGATCACCCAGCCCGACGGCCGATCGCCGTCAACTTCGGGCGCGCGCAGATCATCGGCCAGCGCGGCACCCAACGCCTTTTCCAGCCCCGGCTCTACGACCAGACGGTCCAGAACCTGATGCCCGGCCTGTGACTCCCGTTCCACCAATTTCGCCAAAGCCGCGACTTCGGCGCGCAGGGCAGATGCCTCACCTTCGGCCTCGGACCGTGCCGCGCGGGCCTCGGCCTCGCGTCCCTGCACCTCGGCACGGGCGTCTTCTGCGGCCAACAAAGCCTCTTCTGCGGCTTCGGCCAGGCCGGCAGCGATTTCTTGCGCCTCTTCAGCCCCGGCAAAGGCCTCGGTTGCCGCCGCCAGCGCCGCCTGAGCCGACACAACCGCCTCCCGCGCACGGGCGGCCTCGGCCTCGGCCTTGGCCAAACCGGCGCGGCTGTCTTGCAGCATCCGCTGTACAGACTGGTGCCGCGCAGCCAGACGGGCGGCGTCTTCGGTGGCCTGCGACAAGACCTGTTCGCGGTCGGTCAACGCAGCAGAGGCCGCGCGCGCCACCTCGGCAGCCTCGGCAAGCCGATCCTCATGGCCCTCATGGGCGCGGACCAACTGCTCGACCTCCCAATCAAGCCGGGCAATCGTTTCGCCGGCGTCACGGTTCAGCCCCGCCTCGCGTTCGCCATCGCGCGCCAGTTCGACAATCCGCCCGCGCAGCGTGTCGATCATCGCGCGGGCGCGGGTTTCCTGTTCGCCCAACTGGTCACGCTGGACCATCAGCCGTTGCAGGATGGCCGCCGCAATCGCCTCTTCCTCGCGCAGCGGTGGCAGGGCGTCTTCCGCCGCCGCCACCTGCTTGGCAGCCAGACGTGCTGCGGCCTCGGCCTGTGCCGCCAAAGTCAGACGTTGCCGCAGCAACCCGTCCGCTTCGGCCCGCGCCAGATCGGCCTCGCGCCAGCGACGGTACAGCAATTGCCCCTCAACCCGGCGCAATTCCTCACCGATCTCCCGATAGCGGGCCGCCTGCTTGGCCTGCCTGGTCAGGGTGGAAACCTGCTGCGCCAAGGACTCCAGCACGTCATCGACGCGCAACAGGTTGGCTTCGGCCCCGGTCAGTTTCAGCTCTGCCTCGTGCCGCCTTGCATAAAGCCCGGAAATCCCCGCCGCTTCTTCCAGAATACGCCGCCGCGCCTTGGGCTTGGCATTGATCAGTTCTGAAATCTGCCCCTGACGCACCAAAGCCGGGCTGTGTGACCCGGTCGAGGCATCGGCAAACAGCATCTGCACGTCGCGCGCGCGCACATCCTTGGTGTTCAGCTTGTACGCCGACCCCGCATCGCGGGTGATCCGGCGCACGATTTCAATGCTGTCGGCATCGTTGAACCCAGACGGCGCCAGCCGGTCGGAATTGTCCATCACCAGCGCCACTTCGGCAAAATGCCGCGCGCCGCGGGTGGCGGCACCGTTGAAGATCACATCCTCCATCCCGCCGCCGCGCATGGCCGAGGGGCGATTCTCGCCCATCACCCAGCGCATCGCCTCCAGCAGGTTGGATTTGCCACAGCCATTCGGGCCGACAACACCGGTCAGCCCGTCGTGGATCACCAGATCGGTGGGGTCCACAAAGCTTTTGAAGCCATTCAACCGCAACTTGGTAAATCGCAAAGGGCTGGTCCCGGTGATTCCTTAGGGGCCGCCACTGTCGCGGTTGGAAGGCAAGCTCGTCAACTGCCGCCCCCCCTTATCGGGGCAAATGAGCGGATTTATCCGCGGGATCTTGTGCTGACACGCGGCAGGCCATCGAAACAGCCGGGCGATTGCCAACCGAAGATGCGGCGGCGGGGCCGGTTTGCCGCGATCTGGCGGGTGGTTGCCCCCGGAAATCCGTGCCACTGGGCGGAATGCGGCGGATTTCGGTTGGCGGGGTCTGGCAGGCCGTCGTCATTTGCAGAACGCTTGATCAAGATCTTTGTCATCGGTTGCCGATCTTGCGTGCAGACAGCAAACGCACCGCATCGTCGCAAGCGGCCAGTGTGGACGAGGAAGGGGCCAGTCCTGCCAAGGCCCATGCCACAAAAGCCTTGCCGTCGGGCCCGACGTTCTGCTTGAAGTTCAAGTCATGACCTGTGCCCAGCAAAGGGATCGTTCGCCGTGACCAGCCCTTGCCCAAGCAGCCAAAGCATGACGCCCTATCGCGCCGGGGCGGCGTTCGACTGGGCCGCGCTGCTGCGCCTGATCCAGACCGAATTCGCCTTTATGCACGGCCGGATAGACCCGCCATCGTCGATGCTGTCGCTGACCGAAGCCACGCTTGCCGCCATGCCAGAGGTCTGGGTGGCAGGCAGCCCGCCCATCGCCTGCATGGTGCTGACACCCAAGGCCGATGTGCTGTATCTTGGCAAGCTTGCCATTGCGCGCGCCCATCGTGGCACAGGGCTGGCGCGGCAGCTGGTGGCGGTGGCAGACCGGCGCGCGCGGGAACTGGGCTTGGCCTGTGTGGAATTGCAGACGCGCATCGAGTTGGTGGAAAACCACGCCATCTTTGCCGCCTTGGGCTTTGTGGAAACGGCGCGGACGGCGCATAAGGGCTATGACCGCCCCACAACCCTGACCTTCCGCAAATCCACAGGCCCCGCATGATCCACGCCCTGCTTGCCATTCTGATCTGTCAGTTGCTGGGCGAAACCGCCGCCCGCGCGCTGTCTGTGCCGCTGCCCGGCCCGGTGCTGGGGATGATCCTTCTGGTGCTGGCGCTGGCGCTTTCGCCCAGACTGACCGCCACCCTGCGGCCCACGGCACAAGCGATCCTGTCCCATATGTCCCTGCTGTTCGTGCCCGCAGGCGTTGGCGTTGTCGGCCATTTCGGCGCGTTCGGCGGACAAGGCGGCGCGATCCTGCTGGCCATCGTCGGATCAACCATCGCCGCGATTGCGGTGGGGGCGCTGACCTTTGCCGCCGTGGCCAGATTGACGGGGAACAGCGACGGCGGAACCAGCGACGGCGGGGAAACGCGATGACTGACTTCCCCCAGATCTGGACCTATCTTTCACGCAGTCCCCTGCTCTGGCTGACCGCCACTCTGGCCGCCTACGCCATCGGAGACGCCTGCTTTCGCGCTGCAAACCGTGCGCCCATCGTCAACCCCGTGCTGATTGCCGTGGCCTTGCTTGCGGCCCTGCTGGCGGCCACGGGCACCGCCTATCCGACGTATTTCGAGGGCGCGCAGTTCGTGCATTTCCTGCTTGGTCCCGCCACGGTGTGCCTTGCGCTGCCGCTGTGGGACAACCTGCCGCGCGTGCGCCGCGCCGCGCTGCCCCTGCTGGCGGCACTGCTGGCAGGATCGGTCACGGCGATTGGCAGCGCCCTTGGGCTGGCCTCTGCCCTTGGCATCACCGGCGAAACCCTGGCGTCGCTGGCACCGAAATCCGCGACCGCCCCGGTCGCCATCGGCATTTCGCAATCCATCGGCGGCTCGCCCACGCTGACGGCGGTGCTGGTGATCCTGACCGGGATCACGGGGGCGGTGGTGGCCACACCGCTGCTGAACCTGCTTGGCATCAAGGACTGGAGAGCGCGAGGCTTTGCCGTCGGTGTCGCCGCCCATGGCATCGGCACCGCGCGGGCGTTTCAGGTCAACCCCACCGCCGGGGCCTTTGCCGGGCTTGGCATGGGACTGAACGCGGTGCTGACCGCCCTGATCGCGCCCATGGTGTTGAACTGGTTCACATAGCGCAGGGCGCGTCTTGCGGTCGGGGCGCAGGCCCTGCTTTTGCCAAACCGAAACGCGCGCGGCAGGCAGTCGTCAGGCCAGATACGCCCGGAATGATCGCACCACCTCTTCGTAGACCGCGCGCTTGAACGGCACGATCGACCCCACCATTTCATCTGCCGCAATCCAGCGCCACGCGCCGAATTCGGGATGCGCGGTGGCGATGTTCACCTGCGAATCGGCCCCCAGATAGCGGTACAGAAACCACTTCTGCTTTTGCCCCCGGTACTTGCCGCCCCAGACCTTGCCCAGCAATTCCGCGGGCAGGTCATAGGTCACCCATCCGTGAGTCTTGCCGATGAAATCCACCAGATCGGCCGTGACCCCGGTTTCCTCCCACAACTCGCGCAGCGCCGCCTCACGCGGCTTTTCGCCGTCGTCGATACCGCCCTGCGGCATCTGCCAGGCGTCGCCACGGTTGTCCAACCGCTGCCCGGCAAAGATCAGGCCTTGGGCATTGATCAACACAACGCCCACACAAGGACGGTAGGGAAGGCCTTCGGGATTGACGGTCATAAGCGCCTCAAATTGGATGCCGCGCCAAAATCTTATTGGCGCGGCAACAGGTTACGGTTTCGGAGCGACGGCGTTCAGCCCGCGCAGGATGTCCACGGCATAGGCCAGCTGGTAATCCTCGTCGCGCAGCTTGGCGGCCTCTTCGGTGCGCGCCCGCTCATCTTCCAGCAGCTTGCGCTCGTCCTCCGTCATCGAATCATTGGTGATCGCCCCGCGCAGATCGGCTTCGGTGCGCTGGTTGGCGGCCTCTTCCGCTGCCTTGGTTTCGGTGCCCTCCACCTCGGGATCGACCGCCGGCTGGTTGACCACAATATCCGGCATCACGCCCAGCGACTGAATGGAACGGCCCGACGGCGTGTAATAGCGCGCCGTGGTCAGACGCATTGCGCCTTCGCCTTTCAGCGGGATCAGCGTCTGGACCGAACCTTTCCCAAAGCTCTTGGTGCCAACCACAATCGCGCGGCGGTGGTCTTGCAACGCGCCCGCCACGATCTCGGACGCCGAAGCCGAACCGCCGTTGATCAGCACCACAACCGGTTTGCCCTGCGACAGATCACCGGGTTCGGCATTGTAACGCTCGCCATCCGACGCATTGCGCCCACGGGTGGAGACGATTTCGCCCTTCTCAAGGAAGGCGTCCGAGACCTTGATCGCCTGGGTCAGCAAGCCGCCCGGATTGTTGCGCAGGTCGATGACAAAGCCATCCAGCTTGTCGATGCCGCCGGCTTCCTCGATGGATTTCTTGATACCTTCTTCCAGACCGGGGAAGGTCTGGTCGCTGAAACTGGTGATCCGCAGCACGGCAGTATTGCCCACCAGACGCGACTTCACAGCAACCGTCTTGATCGTGTCGCGGATGATCGACACGTCGAACGGTTCGGGTGTGCCCTGGCG